>CAZGRB010000017.1:0-18233 GCA_964527695.1 uncultured Ruminiclostridium sp. | reverse complement strand
CGGCAGGTTATATTCCCGAGGGATATACCCCTGTTTATGATATAACCCCGACGGCAGAGGCAAGCCTTCAGGAGAAATTCATGGATGAGGGCGGCGGCTTCGGACGTACAGAATACTATTACCTTGATAAAGACGGAAAGGTTGTAACAGGGCGTAGTCTTTTATACATTGACCGCAGTTATGAGGACGACATGGGCGTAGATATGCGTATGAGAACTGTGGACAAGCAGACAGGCAAAATAACAGGCTATTATACAGGCTTTACAAAAAGCAAGGCGGGCAGGCGTTATTATGTCAGCGGCGAGCGCATCTACGGCTGGTACAAAGTCGGAAGCTACTGGTTCCATTTTGACGAAAAAGGCTACGCAGACACAGGCAGAACGAAAATATGCGGTGCCTACTATACCTTTGACGAAAAGGGCAGATGGACGGGAAAGGTAAGCAAAAACGGTATTGCGCCCGAGGATTTTGCGTTTTCATTTACAACGTGGGGAAGCGCTTTTGATACAGATGGATATATCTATTACGGAGAAGGTGCAGAAGACGAAGAAGCTGTGGGTTTCAAGCGATACGAAGCACAGGTGAAATTTTCGGGACGCGACAGGCAGATATTCTACTGTATGCTACTTGAAAGCGGCTTCGCAGACGGCAAGGATTATGATTTCGGCTATACGTATGTCTGCGAAAAGGAAGGCGAGATTGCTGAAAAAAGCGGCAAGGAAATATATATGTCGGTTACTGAACATGAAACGGTATATACTCTGAAATATACCCTTAACGGTAAAAGCGGCTCTGTAAAATTCGGATTTGACAGCAGACAGATTGCCCATATTGATAAGGATTGCTTCAGTGCTTACCGTTTAGCTAAAAGTGCGGGTGATTACCGCACCTATTATCTTTACAACAAATATCCCAGACCCGAAGGCATTTTCTGGGATATGCTCGGATAAAAAACGACCCCGCAGTTTTACTGCGGGGTCTGCTGTTTTCTGCCTGAAGCGGCACGCTTCTTATTCGAAGGAATCTTCTTCGTCACGGGAGTTGAAAAGCTCGATAAGCGCTTCCATTTCCTCTTCTGTGAGGGATACGCCCTTACCCATCTTTTCGTGATCGGGAGCCCAGTCACGGATATCGTACTTCGGGGGCTTATCGTTCCAGCTTACTAAATTAAGCTCCTTTGTCCAGCCTCTTGCACCCTCGGCAATAACGCCAAGTTCCTTTACAATTTCATACTTGAATTCTGCCATTTTCTTCATTGTCCTTTCATATTATTTATTTTAACGCTTCCGCATCTATAACAGTATCAAAAATTGCTGTAAACCTTGTGGGAATACGCTTTGTAACGTGAAATTTTCCGAAAAACCAGTGTGCGAACCGAAGCGTGTTCTTCTTTTCTTCAAGATAAGCACCGATTGTATCTGCCTGCGCCTCGTTTCCTGTCAGAAATTCGCCCAGCGTTACGGGAGGCTCATAGCTAACCACATAATCTACCTGATTGTCATGCTCCGCAAGAGTCCTGTCGGCTTCAGCAAGTTCATTTTCTGTGGGAACTTCGTATTTCATTTTCAGTTCGTCGTTTGTATCGTCGGATTTTCCGCCGCCGAATGCAAAAACGGTCTTTCCTGCGATTTCGTAAACATTGCCGCGTATAAGCTGCCGCAGATTACCGCTTATTTTTCGGGTCATTCCTCCGCACCATTCCTCAGTTTCGTATTTTTCAAGCTCCTCAAAGTTTTCATGAGAGCCTTCAACGAACAGGATGTTGTATCTGCGCCGTCCAAGACGCTTTAAAATGCGCTTTTCCTTACGGCTTCCGTCCCAGATAAAGCCGAAATCGCCGCAGACAATAAGCGCGTCGCTTTTGCGGAGCTTTTTAAGCCGCTTATTCTTGAAACGGGAGAAATCGCCGTGTATATCGCCTGTAATAAGTATCATTGAGAATTATTCTCCGTTATTCCAAAAGTTTTTTAAAATACTGCAAAAAAAGTCTTTTTTTTTCGGAAAAAGTATGATATAATAAATAGTATAATGCTATTATTGCAATCAAAAATATACTTTAAATTATATTATATACAAAAAAGGTGGATTTGTCTATATGCGAAATATAAAAATTACCGCTGTTCTTTCAGCTTTTCTTTTCACATTTGCTGTATTTTTTACCGATATTGCCGATATCAGGGCGAAAGCCGCCTTTACTCCCGATGTTGAGATACAGAGTACAGGCTATTATATGGTGAATCTTGACCTTGATACGGTTATTGCCGCAAAGAATGAGCACGTAAAATGCTACCCTGCTTCAATCACAAAGGTTATGACTGCTATCGTAACGCTCGAAAACTGCTCTGACCTTGACAGAGAGGTTGCTGTAACATACGACGCTACCAACGAATTCTGGGAGGGCAATCCCAACTATGAGGGGGCAGGCACCTGCGGTCTTGCTGTTGGTCAGCAGGGCCTTACCGTAAAGGACGTACTCCACGGGCTTCTTGTGCGTTCGGGCTGTGAGGCGGGTAATGTGCTTGCATATAATATCGGCGGCGGTGACATCAGTGCATTTATTGACATGATGAATAAGAAGGCGCAGGAATTAGGCATGACAAACACCCATTTCAGCAACACACACGGTTTATGGGACGCTGATAA
Organism: uncultured Ruminiclostridium sp.; assembly: GCA_964527695.1. GTDB lineage: Bacteria > Bacillota > Clostridia > Oscillospirales > Ruminococcaceae > Ruminiclostridium_E. Next base: position 15,590 of record CAZGRB010000017.1, on the reverse strand, counting down.
CTATTCCACTCCCTATGACCTTTACCTTATGTGCCGTTATGCCTATGAAAAGCATCCTGAACTAATTGAAATCTCCAATACACAGGAATATGTGCTTCCTGCAAACGCATACAATCCTTCTCCGTATACAATTGTAAATGTCAATCAGATAATAAGGAACATTGACGACAATCCTTATTATTACGAGTATGCAAGCAACATAAAGACAGGCTCAATTGACGTATACTGGGATGAGGCAGGCATTGAACACGCAGGTGTGATGAATATGGCGTCTACCGCTACTCAGAACGGTTTCAACTACATTCTTGTAACCACAGGCGCACCCTATTACGATGCCGACGGTATTAAGACAAATGCTCATTTTACCGACCATATTGCAATGTATAAATGGGCCTTTCGCACATTCGACATTGTGGAGGTTCTTAACGAACACACCGCTGTCGCCGATGTCAAGGTGGATATGGGTGAAAACGCTGACACTGTCATTTTAAAATCCGCTTCATCGTTTTCGACTCTTCTTCCCACCAACCTTGATACTTCAATTATTGATCAGAAGATTACCATTACCGCAGAAATGAACGACAACAACAAGGTCGTTGCTCCTGTTGAAAAGGGTCAGGTAATGGGTACGGTTGAGCTTATCCTTGACGGAGAGGTTATTGCAACACGCAATCTTATTGCTTCACAGAGCATTGAGCTTTCACAGTTTGAATATACTATGCGTATGATAAACAGTATCTTTGAAAAGGACTGGTTCAAGCTGTGCATAGGTTCTCTTGCTGTTCTTATTATCGCCGATGTAATTCTGAACGGCATACAGAAGAGCAGGATTGCAAAGCTTGAAGCAAGACAGAAACGCAGAAACAATGTAAGCCGCAAGTGGTAAATTTATGAATGTACAGATTATAGCTTTAGGGAAATTAAAAGAAAAATATCTTGCCGACGCTGTAAAGGAATACGAAAAGCGTATTTCTGCCTTTGCAAAGTTCAGTATTACCGAGCTTGAGCCTGAAAGGCTTTCCGAAAATCCTTCGGAGTCGGAAATTGAAGCAGCTCTTGACGCAGAAGCGGAAAAGATAACTGCGAAAATCCCCCAGAACAGCATGATAGTTGCTATGTGTATCGAGGGAAAGCAGCTTTCCAGCGAAGGCTTTGCAAAAAGGATAAACGAAGCAGGCATAAACGGGAAAAGTAGTATTGCGTTTATTATCGGAAGCTCACACGGGCTTTCGGAAAAAATAAAAAAGCAGGCGGCAATGAGAATGAGTATGTCGGAAATGACATTCCCTCACCAGCTTGCAAGGGTAATGCTGGCCGAACAGATTTACCGTGCATTTACCATTATCCACAACAGAAAGTATCACAAATAAATGTATAGAATGTATCTTTATAAGGCGGCGCTGCTGGTTTACGGACTGGCACAGGTTGTCGTCGGAATAATTTTCATAATCCAGCGCGAAAAGCTGCTTATGCCCCTTTCCATAATAGGCGGAGCGGCTCTTATGCTTCATGGATTCATGAATATTATCAATTTCATAACAAAGCAGGGTCATGTCAGCAAAAAGCGGCACAAGAGCTTTCTTTTCATGGGCGTGGTGAGCATTGTGCTGGGGGTTATCGCTCTTGCGAATCCTGATGCCACATTCCGTATTGCAACTCTTGTGTTTGCACTTTACATTCTTCTCAACGGCGGGTCAAAGCTGGCGGATTTTGTTGTTATGAAGATAAACAGACAGCCAGGAGGCTGGACTCTGCTTATAGCTTTTATCTTCTTCCTGACCTTTGGCGTTATTCTTATTGCCTCAAACAGAAGCGCAGAAGCATTTCTTCTTGTCACAGGTATTTATTTCATAACTTACGGCGCTTCAACCCTGTCGGATTTTGCAGGACGTATGATGCCCCAGAAGGCGAAGAACAGCTTGAAGCGCAGAATAAGGATTTCTGCACCTGTTTTTATTTCAACCTTTATGCCGCTTAACACCCTGCGGTATATCAATGAATATATTTCGGTAAATGATGAACTGCCTGCACCTGCGGTTCCTGCAAAGACAGGCGGCGAACCCGATATTGAGGTTATGGTGCACGTTTCAAATAACGGCTCGGGCAAAATCGGTCATCTTGACGTATGTATAGACGGCGAAGTGATTTCCTACGGAAATCACGACTGGAGTTCACATAAGCTGTTCGCAGTTTTCGGCGACGGCATATTATTTACGGCGGAAAAGGAAAGATACCTCGATTTTTCCGTTACTCATGACAGAAAAATGGTGTTCAGCTACGGACTGAAGCTTACAGCTGAACAGTTGGACGCTGTAAAGCAGGAGATAGCAAAGCTTAAAAGCCTGACTGTTCCGTGGAAAGCTCCCTTTGAGGTTGCCTGTGAGGAAAACCCGAAAACCGCAAAGCTTTCGGATTATCACGATTACTGCAGCAAGCTGTGGTTCGGCACAAAGGCAAAGTTCTACAAATTCAAAAAGGGTAAGTTCAAAACCTATTCGGTTCTCAGTACAAACTGTGTACTGCTTACCGATACCATTTTAGGCAAGGCGGGTGCCGATATTGTATTTATAAACGGCATTGCTTCACCGGGAATTTACTATGACTATCTGGAAAAGCTGTATATGTATCCTGACAGTATGGTTATTTCAAAGACCATATACAGCCGTAAAAATATAAGAAAACACAAATCAGAAAGGAAAAATAAAAATGAGTGAGGTTTATCTTGACGACAAATTTCAGGGAGTAATGGTAGGTCTTGCGCTGGGTGACGCTTTCGGTTATCCCATTGAGCTTATGGACTACGATTCTATCTGCGAAAGATTCGAGAAACTGGGCTGCCTTGACCTTGCGGTAAGCAAGAGAACAGGCACAGCTCTTTTCACAGATGATACCCAGCTTTCCCTTTTTACAGCCGACGGTCTCCTCTGGGCGCACAGCGCAGGCGCTGACGACGGCAGAGTAAATTATGAGGATTACATTTTCCTTGCATATCAGGTATGGCTTTACACACAGACAAAGACCGTTGCAGGCAAGGAATATGCATGGCTCTTTGACCCCAGCCAGAATCCTTACAAGTTAAGACTTTTAAAGGCAAAGGGGCTTTACAAGAAGCGTACAGCCGATACAAAGAATATCGACGCACTTCTCAAAATCCGTAACATGGCGTACGGCACACCCGAAAACCGTCTCAATGACAACAAGGATAACGGTGCTGTAAAGCGTGTTGCACCTATCGGTCTTTATTTCTACAATGACACCGCAAAGGCATTCGATATGGGCTGTCGTGCAGCGGCAATCACCCACGGAAGTCCCGTAGGCTACATTGCGGCAGGCTGTTATTCGGCTATTATCGCTGAAATCGTAAGCGGTTCGGAAATCGAGGACGCAGTGCGTGCCGTTATCGAGCTTCTGAACGGTGTTGCTGACGGCGAAATACTTAAAAAGACTCTCAGTTATGCTCTTGAACTTGTGAATAACGAGAGCGTTGAACCCCGTGACGCAGTAAAGAAAATGGGCTACGGCTTTGAAGCCTATGAAGCTCTTGCAATTGCAGTATACTGTGCGGTGCTTCACTACGAAAGCCCCAGATATGCAATCCAGCTGGCTGCAAACCATGACGGTGCAAGCGATACCTGTGCTTCTATGACAGCGGCAATGATGGGCGCATATTACGGTATTCAGGGTTTCCCCAAGGGCTGGGCAGACAAGGTGCAGTACAAGAACCTTATTTCCTCCATGGCGGAAAAGCTTTTAAAGGCAGTAGCGACAACAGAAGACTACAACGTTGATGACGGCGAGGAAGAATAATGCCAAGAAGTTCAAATCAGAAGCAGAAGCTTCTTTTACTTGCGGATATATTCCGTACCGAAACAAACGAAGACCACCCCATAAGCCTTGCACGGCTTATTGAAATTCTCAGTAACAACGGTATTGAAGCAGAGCGTAAAAGCCTTTATGATGATATAGAGGTGCTCTGTCAGTACGGAATGGAAATTGAAAAAGTGGGTGCGTCAAGAAATACCGCATATTACTATGCAGGCGGCACTTTCGGCGTGCATGAGCTGAAGCTTCTTGCGGACGCAGTTGCCTGTTCAAAGTTCATTACCGAAAAGAAGTCAAAGGAGCTTGTAACAAAGCTTTCGTCACTGGCAAACCGTCACGATGCCGATGAACTCAAGCGTAATGTTATCGTTTCCGACCGTGTGAAAAATGCAAACGAGCAGATTTACTACACTATTGACTCTATTCAGCAGGCTATCCGTGAAAAGAAGAAGATACGCTTTTTGTATTTTGATTACGACTGCAAGAAAAATAAAAAATACCACAACGGAGGAGCATATTCAGAGGTTTCTCCCTATGCTCTATGCTGGCGTGAGGAAAACTATTATCTTGTGGGCTATTACGGAAAGTATGAAGGAGTTACGAATTTCAGAGCCGATAAGATAGAAAAGGTTGAAATCCTTGATGAAAAGAGAATTGAACCGCCTAAGGACTTCAACCTTAATGAATACACCAAAAAACGCTTCGGTATGTTCTCGGGCAGCGATTTAAGAGTGACCCTGAGGGTGCATAGTTCCCTTTCGGGTGTAATTTTTGACCGTTTCGGAAAGAGCATTACCGTTTATAACGACGACACGGACGATAATTATTTCGTAATCAATCAGCCTGTTACCGCAAGCCCTGTTTTCTACGGCTGGATATGTCAGTTCGGGGAAAAGATGGAAATACTTGCTCCCGATAATATCCGTGAGGATTTCAGAAATTATGTAAAGAAAATTTATAATATATACAAATGAAAGGAGCGCTGAGAGTGCTCTATACATTAGACGTTTTACTTGAAAAAATAAAGCAGAGTGATAAGCAGTATGACGTAAACAAGATTATTGCCGCTTATGAGATTGCGGAGGAGGCACATTCCGACGTAAAGAGAAGCTCGGGCGAGCCTTATATTACGCATCCTGTTGCAGTTGCCTGTATCCTGCTGGAATTCTGCATGGATACGGATACTCTGGTAGCGGCGCTTCTTCACGATGTAGTTGAGGATACCGATACTACCCTTGAATTTATCAAAAAGAAATTCGGTGAGGATGTAGCAAATCTTGTTGACGGCGTTACAAAAATCGGTCAGGTTCCTCTTAACACAAAGGAAGAACAGCAGGCGGAGAATATCCGCAAAATCCTTATGGCTATGTCAAAGGATATAAGAGTAATTATCATAAAGCTTGCAGACAGACTTCACAATATGCGTACAATCATGTACCGTCCCCCCGAGAAACAGCGCAAGAAGGCACTTGAAACTATGAATTTCTATGCGCCTATTGCTCACAGACTCGGTATGAGTGCAGTCAAGGAGGAAATGGAGGATATTTCAATCCGTATTCTTGACCCCTACGGCACCAGGGCGATTGAAGATATGCTTGACACTCACAAGGAACAGCGCAATACCTTCATTGATACCATAACAGGCAGAATCCGTGAACGAATCAGTGATATTGAGCCGCCTCCCGTAATTGAAGGACGTGTAAAAAGCGTATACAGCATTTATAAAAAAGTTTACATCAAGGGCAAGAGCTTTGATGAAATATACGATGTATATGCAGTGAGAGTAATTGTTCAGTCGGTTATCGAGTGCTATAATGTTCTCGGTATCATTCATGATATGTTCAAGCCTATCCCTTACCGCTTCAAGGACTATATCGCAACCCCCAAGCCCAACCGTTATCAGTCTCTCCATACTACCGTAATCGGCAGAGAGGGCATACCCTTTGAGGTGCAGATAAGAACGGTTGAAATGCACAATACCGCTCAGTACGGTGTTGCCGCACACTGGAAATACAAGGCAGGTCTTACAGGCAAGGTTGCAGGTGAGCAGCGTTTTGACTGGATAAGACAGATTCTTGACCAGCAGCAGGAGGGCGACGACGTCGAGCAGATTGCCGACGCTATCAAGGTTGACCTTGCTCCCGACGAGGTTTATGTGTTTACTCCAAAGGGTGATGTAATCGTACTTCCCTTAGGTGCAACAATCATTGACTTCGCCTATGCAATTCATACTCAGGTAGGTCACCGCATGACGGGTGCAAAGGTAAGCGGACGAATGATACGCTTTGACTATGAGCTTAAAACAGGTGATATTGTCGAGGTAATCACTACTCAGTCCCAGTCCTTCGGTCCCAACAGAAACTGGCTTGAAATTGCAAAAACCAGTGAAGCAAGAGGAAAAATCCGTGCCTGGTTCAAGAAGGAATGCCGTGAAGAAAACATTACCGAGGGTATGAATGCCCTTGAAGCAGAGCTTCACCGCAATAATATAACCGCCACCCCCGAATTTTTAAAGGAAATTGCGTCGGCACAGAAATTCTCGAATGTTGACGATTTCTATGCGGCTATCGGCTATGGCGGCGTAAAACTGTCCAAGATAATGCAGCGTGTCAAGGATATGTATGCTAACCGCATGGCACAGCAGCAGCCCCAGACCGTTGACGGCAACGAGGCTATGAACCGCAACATTGAGAAAAAGCAGAGAGGCGGCGTAATTGTTGAGGGTATAGACAACTGCCTTATCAAGTTCGCCAAGTGCTGTAATCCTCTCCCGGGCGATAAGATTGTAGGCTTTATCACACGAGGCTACGGTGTTTCCGTTCATAAGCAGGACTGCACTAACGTTGTAAATGCCAGCCCTCAGGACAAGGAACGCTGGATAAACGTAAACTGGGCGGCGGCAGGTGCTTCGGATTATTACAATGCCACCATTGATATTATTTCCGAAAATATGGACGCCCTTGCGGAAATCACAACCACAATCGCTTCAAGCCGTTTTGCTATCAGCAATATTATGGCTCATCCCCTTAAAAACGGAAACGGCAATATCATAGTTACCGTTGAGGTTGCAAGCGTTGAACAGCTCAATGCCCTGATTCAGCGTATTCACAAGATTAGCGGCGTAATTTCGGCGGAAAGAACAGGTATACTTTAAAAATAAACGGCGGATTTCTGAAAGAAATCCGCCGTTTGCTTGTTTGCACTTGCAAAACCTTACAAAATATGATATACTATTTGTAATTACGCAATTATTTCGGAAGGAGGCACATTTTTATGGGATACAAGCTTAGTCTCGGTGTGTGGAACAGTGTTTTTGCCGTTCCCTCACGGGTTGTTGACGAGCATCTGAAAATAGCGGACGGAAACCATATAAAGGTGCTTCTTTATATGCTGAGAAATGCGGGAAAAGACCTTTCTCCCATTGAAATTTCCGCTTGCACGGGGGTTACACCCGATACGGCGGAGGAAGCCCTTATTTTCTGGGAAAACAGAGGCATTATCGAAAACAACGGCGGAGTAATAACCCCGAAGGCAGGAACGGCTGAGCTGTCGCCTGTTGTTTCAGCTCCTGACAATGTTACCGTTGCAAGAGCAAAGCTTACATCCGATATACAGTTTCCGCCAAAGGAAATTGCACGCAGTATCAACGGAGATGACGCCTTCCGCTGCCTCTGCAGCACTTTTGAACGTCTTGCAGGAAGACCTACGAAGCATTCCGAGCGTAACACGCTTATGGTTATCACAGATGAAATCGGACTTGCCTCCGAGGTTGCGCTTATGCTGGTGGAATACTGTTTCTCCATTGATAAAGCTACCCCTGCATATATGAAAACCGTTGCCCTTGACTGGGTGGAAAGCGGAATTGATAACATTCAGAAGGCTGAGGACAGAATAACCGTTCTCACCGCAAGGAATACCCTTGAAGGAAAGCTTCGCGCCAAGTTCCGCATGACCAGCGCATTTTCCCAGAAGCAGAAGGAAATTATTGCATCATGGGCGGAAGCGGGATATTCCGATGAGCTTATTGATGAAGCCTATGAAAAAACGCTCAACGGCACGGGCAAGCTCAGCTTCCCCTATATGGATTCTATTCTGAAAAACTGGAAGGATAAGGGTATAACCTCTCCCGAACAGGTTTCTTCTGAAAAAACCGTGACAAATACCGCTGAATCCAGCTTTGATATAAACGCACTCGAACAATCCTCTTATGAAAGGTACAGGAAAAAGGAATGAGCTTTGACAGCAGATATTTTCAGCTTGCGGAAGATGAAATGAATGAACGCAGGCTCCGTAATCAGCGTATTCTGGAAAGAAACGAACGTGAAATAGAAGAAAAATGCCCCGAAGCTTTCGCTATAAGCCGTGAGCTTTCCCTTACAAGTGCAAAGCTGATTTCCTTTATTTTAAATCACGAGGAAGACTTTGAGCGTAAGCTCAGCGAGCTTGAAACAAGAAACGAACTGCTTCAGGAGGGGCTGAAACAGGCTCTTGTAAGAAACGGCTATCCTGCTGATTTTCTTGATAAGCCCTGCACCTGCAAAAAGTGCGGTGATACTGGAAAATACGAGGGAAAACGCTGTGACTGCTTTATGGAAATCGTGAAGAAGGCTGCCGCTGAGAATATAAATAAGAATTCTCCCATGAGCCTTTCTGATTTTGCTGATTTCAGCCTTTCCTATTACGATGATAAACAGCCGACCCATATCGGCTGCACAGCAAGAGAGGTTATGAGCAGCAATCTTGATTTCTGCAGAAAGTATGCGGACAATTTCCACATTCCCTGCAACGGCATTTTAATGCGTGGCGCAACGGGACTTGGCAAGACTCATCTTTCGCTGAGCATTGCAAACGAGGTAATCAGAAAGGGTTACAGCGTTATATACGGATCTGCGCCCGACCTGTTCAGAAAATGCGAGCAGGAGCATTTCGGCAGAGAGGACGGCAATACCATTGATATGCTCTTAGAAGCCGACCTGCTGATTCTCGATGATGTAGGCGCTGAATTTGAAAGCAAATTCTACAGTGCGGCACTGTATAATATCATAAATAATCGTATGAATGCGGCAAAGCCAACCATAATAAGCACAAACTGCGACCTTAACGAGCTTGCCGCAAGGTACGGAAACAGAACAGTATCACGCATCAAGACTATGGACGACCTTATTTTCCTCGGCTCCGATGTCCGTCTTATGCGTGCAGGAAACAGATAACAAAAGAAAAGGACTGATAAAATGAATAAACTGATAGCAATAGTAGGACGACCCAACGTTGGAAAATCAACACTGTTCAATAAGCTTATCGGGCAGAGACTTTCCATTGTCGAGGATACTCCCGGTGTAACACGTGACCGTATCTACGGTCAGGCGGAATGGCTCAACAAGAAATTCATGCTGGTAGATACAGGCGGTATCGAGCCTGACACAAAGGATGTTATCCTTTCCCAGATGAGAGAGCAGGCTCAGCTTGCAATTGACAGCGCAAACGTAATTATTTTCGTTGTTGACATCACTACAGGCGTTACTGCCAACGACCAGAGCGTAGCGGATATGCTTTTAAAGAGCGGCAAGCCCGTTGTTCTCTGCGTAAATAAGTGCGACACAATCGGCGAGCCTCCTGCTGAAATATATGAATTCTACAATTTAGGTCTCGGCGAGCCTATCCCTGTATCCTCTGTTCACGGTCATGGTACGGGCGACCTCCTTGACGCGGCGTTTGAGTATATGCCTGAGGATGATGAGGAAGAATATGACGAGGGCATTATCAAGGTAGCCGTTATCGGTAAGCCTAACGCAGGCAAGTCTTCCCTTATCAACAAGATTGCAGGCGAGCAGAGAGTTATCGTTTCGGACATTGCAGGTACAACCCGTGATGCTATTGATACGGTGATTGAGCGTGACGGTGAAAAGTACGTATTCATTGACACTGCAGGTATCAGACGTAAGTCCAAGATTACCGAGAGCATTGAAAAATACAGCGTTCTCCGCGCCTATATGGCAATTGATAGGGCAGACGTATGCGTTATAATGATTGACGCCAACGAGGGCTATACCGAGCAGGACAGCAAGGTTGCAGGCTATGCCCATGAACAGGGTAAGGCGTGCGTTATCGCCGTAAACAAGTGGGATTCCATCGAGAAAACCGATAAGACAATGAATGAGTTTAAAAAGAAGCTTGAGGTTGACTTTTCCTTTATGTCCTATGCGCCCTTTGTGTTTATTTCTGCACTTACAGGTCAGCGTATAGACAAGCTTTTTGAGATGATAAAGTACACAGCTGAGCAGAACGCAAGACGTATCACAACAGGTATGCTCAATGACCTTCTGAGCTACGCTACCGCACGTGTTCAGCCCCCCTCCGACAAGGGCAAGCGCCTGAAGCTTTACTACATGACCCAGGCTTCCACCAAGCCCCCTGCATTTGTTGTTTTCTGCAACAAGAAGGAGCTTTTCCACTACTCATATCAGCGTTATATTGAAAATCAGATCCGTGAGGCATTCAGCCTTGACGCAACGCCTATAAGAATTATTGTGCGCGAACGCGGCGAATAAGCCGCGAGCCGCGGCGGGCGGTTCCGCCTTTTGCAATTTTGTTATATGTCGTGACAGGTGTAACGGCGGGGAATCAGACTGCTTAGTGTCGCACAGGTAATCTATGAGCCGCGGCGGGCGGTTCCGCCTTTTGCAATTTTGTTATATGTCGTGACAGGTGTAACGGCGGGGAATCAGACTGCTTAGTGTCGCACAGGTAATCTATGAGCCGCGGTGGTCGGTTCCGCCTTTTGCAATTTTTGTTATTTTCCGTGACAGGTTTGACGGCGGATTTTCAAATCCGTGCCGCAGGCACACCTTAACTTTTCACTTTTAGTTATTCACTATTCACTTTTTAAGGAGAACCATAAATGGGTGACAATATTATACTGACAATACTCTGCTTTGTAATAATGGCGGTTGCACCGTATCTTATTTCGGGCATAAACTCTGCAATCATTGTTACAAAAATCAGGACAGGCGAGGATATCCGCACCATAGGAAGCGGCAATGCGGGACTTACCAACACTCTCCGCACTCAGGGCAAGCTTGCGGCATTGTTCGTACTGCTGGGTGATATTTTAAAGGGTGTTCTGTCCATTCTGCTTGTGCATTTCTGCTTCAAGTGGATTTTAGGCGTTGATACCTACACCAATGACGGCTATGCGTGGATAAACTACTGTGCAGGCGTATGCGCTGTGCTGGGTCATATCTTCCCCATATACTACGGCTTCAAGGGCGGAAAGGGTATTCTTGTAACCTTTTCCACAATGCTTGCCATAAACTGGATTCCTGCCCTTATTCTTTTAGGTGTTTTCGGAATAATCGTGGCAATCACACGTTACGTTTCTTTAGGCTCAATTATTGCGGCAAGCTGTTATCCCTTTGCGGTACTGCTGTTCTCCTATATGAACGGCGACCCCAATATGTGGCTGAACTTTATTCCTGCGGCAGTAATCGGCTTTTTCCTTGTATTCATGCACAGGGCGAATATCCAAAGGCTCAGGAATCACTGCGAAAAGAAGCTGGGTGAGAAGAGCAAATAATTGTGGCATAAGGAGAGGCACAATGGCAATAGACAAAACTAAATTTTCAGAGCATACGGACACGTGGACTGAGATTTCAAAGGAAGAATATCTCAAGGCTCAGGAAACACTGACAGAGGCTGAGTTTTATTTGAATTATGAGGCTGAGGAACTTCCCGATGACAGTGGAAGCTTAACATATACTCCTAGATATATATACAGAAAAAGAGTGCAGGTGTCTGAAGAAGAGATAGTTCCCGCACTGCTTGCAAGGCTTTGCGAAAAGCAGGACAAAACCAATGAAAAGCTGGACAGTATCAGAAAGATGATGATTTTCTTTACTGTGCTTGCTGTGATTTCTGTTTTATTGACCGTATTAAGCGGAATCATATAAATGAAAAAGTAGGGGCTACCACTGGTCGCCCGATTTTTTTGTTGCCTTTTTTCACAAAACTTTCATTGACTTTTTTGGCGAAAAGTGATATAATTGTTAGAGCTCTAACAGTTAGGAGGCGAACAAATGGACGGACCCAAACATATAAGCTATGTGATACGGCACTTGTACCACATAATGGACAGGAATTTCGGCTCAGGCCGCTGTCACAGTGACGGCACCACTGCTTATCATGGACGGATAATCGGTTATCTTTACGCACACAGGGATATTGACGTTTTCCAGCGTGACATCGAAAACCATTTCGGCATACGCCGTTCCACCGTAACAAAGGTGCTCCAGGCAATGGAAAGCAACGGTCTTATAACCCGTACAGCGGTGCTCTCCGACGCAAGGCTGAAAAAAATCACTCTCACAGAAAAAGCCATAGATATGCACGGGCATTTCCGTGAGGAAATTGACAACTTTGAGCAGATTGTCGGTGCAGGTCTTTCGGCGGAAGAGCTGGAAAGTTTTTTTAGTATTACAGAAAAAATATATAATAATCTTATTGAGAAAGAAAGGAATGACTGCAGAAAATGTTAAAGACTCTTTTATCAAGAGTAGGAGAATTCAAAAAGGCGTCAGTACTTACACCTATCTGTATGATAGGAGAGGTGTTTATGGAGGTTCTGATTCCCCTTTTAATGGCTTCTCTTATTGATAACGGCATTGAGGGCAATAACGGACAGGGTGACCTTAACCATATCTATCTTATGGCAGGGCTTATTGTGGTTGCCTGCGTATTGTCGTTCTTGAGCGGTTACGGCGGCGGTAAATTCGGTGCAATCGCCTCCACAGGCTTTGCACGCAACCTCAGACGTGATATGTTCCACAAGGTTCAGGAATATTCCTTTGAGAACATCGACAAGTTTTCTACAGCAAGTCTTGTAACCCGTCTTACATCGGACATTACCCGTGTTCAGGACGCATATCAGATGATTCTGAGAATTGCGGTGCGTTCTCCTATTACACTGATTTTCTCCCTTATTATGGCATTTTCCATAAACTCGGAGATTTCTCTTGTATTCTTAGCGGCAATCCCGATTCTGGGTATAGGACTTTTCCTGATTATGACCCATGCCCACCCCATTTTTGAGCGTGTTTTCAAGCGTTACGACAAGCTTAACAGCGTTGTTCAGGAAAACGTTGCAGGTATGCGTGTTGTAAAGGCATTTGTAAGGGAAGAACACGAGACAGAGAAGTTCAAGGGTGTATCAGAATCCATTTACAGCGATTTCTGCAAGGCAGAAAAGCTTCTTGCCTTCAACGGGCCGCTTATGCAGCTTTGTGTTTACGGCGGTATGATTGCGATTTCCTGGATAGGCGCACATCTTATCGTAGTTGACAATGCACTTACAACAGGCGAGCTTATGAGCATTATGACCTATGCAATGCAGATTCTTATGAGCCTTATGATGCTCTCCATGATTTTCGTAATGCTTACAATGGCAAGAGCTTCCATAGAGCGTATCTGCGAGGTTCTTGACGAGGAAAGCACACTCAAAAACCCCGAAAACCCTGTTACAGAGGTAAGAGACGGCTCAATCTGCTTCAGAAACGTATCCTTTGCATATAGAAAGGGCGGAAGTCTTTCTCTCACGGATATTGATTTAAAGATAAAATCCGGCGAAACAGTAGGTATTATCGGCGGTACAGGCTCGTCAAAGTCCACTTTTGTTCAGCTTATTCCCCGACTTTATGACGCAACCGAGGGTGTTGTGGAAGTTGGCGGAAGGGATGTAAGGGAATATGACATCGAAACTCTCAGAAACGAAGTTGCCATGGTGCTTCAGAAGAACGTTCTCTTCTCGGGCACAATCAAGGACAATTTGCGCTGGGGCAATGCAGAAGCTTCTGACGAAGAGCTTGAAAGAGTATGTAAGCTTGCCTGCGCACACGATTTTATTTCTTCATTCCCCGACGGCTATGATACATATATTGAGCAGGGCGGTACTAATGTTTCGGGCGGACAGAAGCAGAGACTCTGTATTGCACGTGCGCTTCTGAAAAAACCGAAAATCCTTATTCTTGACGACTCCACAAGTGCAGTGGATACCGCTACCGACGCACAGATACGCAAGGCATTCCGTGAGGAAATCCCCGATACCACAAAGCTTATCATCGCACAGCGTATTTCCTCCGTTCAGGACGCAGACAAGATTATTGTCATTGACGGCGGTAAGATAAACGCAGTGGGAACACACGATGAGCTTCTTGCTTCCAATGGAATTTACAAGGAAGTATATTATTCTCAGCAGAAGGGAGGAGATAATAATGGCTAATCCTAAGGAACAGACTCCTCCTGTAGCTGTAAAGGGCGGCGGAATGAGAGGCGGTCCACGTGTTGTGGGCAAGGTCGGCAAGCCTGACAAGGAGACAGTAAAAAGACTGCTGGGCTATATATTCAAGGATTACAAGCTTCAGTTTGTAGTTGTTATAATCTGCATTATCTGCAACTCCCTTGCAGGTGTTGCAGGCTCGTTATTCCTGCAGACCCTTATTGATAAGTATATAACTCCTCTTGTGGGAACAGCATCGCCTGATTTCACTCCGCTTCTGAAAGCGTTGGGCGCTATGGCTGTTATTTACCTGATTGGTATGTTCTCCGCATTATTCTATAACCGAATAATGGTTACAATCTCTCAGGGTATTCAGAAGAAAATCCGTGACGAGATGTTTGAAAATATGCAGAAGCTTCCCATCAAGTATTTTGACCAGCATACACACGGCGATATCATGAGTCATTACACAAATGATATTGATACGCTCCGACAGATGCTGTCCCAGAGTATTCCTCAGGCATTCTCATCGGTTATTACAATTGTTTCCGTATTTATCGCTATGATTGCCACAAGCATACACCTTACCGTTTTTGTAATTATTACAATTGCACTTATGATGCTTGTAACAGGTAAAATTGCAGGGCACAGCGGCAAGTTCTTTATCGGTCAGCAGAAATCCATTGCTGAGGTAAACGGCTACATTGAAGAAATGATAAACGGACAGAAGGTAGTAAAGGTTTTCTGCCACGAGGAAACAACCAAGGAGGATTTTGACAAGCTTAACGACGAGCTTTGCTACAATGCCCGAGAAGCAAATATCTTCGCCAACATCTTAGGGCCCGTAAACGGCAATATGGGTCACCTCCAGTACGGTCTTATTGCAGTGCTGGGCGGCATTCTCGCAGTAAACGGCATAGGCAATCTCAGCCTCGGCGGAATTGCCGCGTTCTTACAGCTTTCCAAGAGCTTTACAATGCCCGTAAACCAGATAAGCCAGCAGATAAACTACATCGTTATGGCGCTTGCGGGTGCAAAGAGAATCTTTACGCTTATTGATGAGAAGCACGAGGACGATAACGGCTATGTAACTCTCGTAAACGCCGAGAGAAACTTAAACGGTGAAATAGTTGAAACGGAAAAGCACACAGGTATGTGGGCGTGGAAGCATCCTCACGAAGACGGCACGCTTACATATACCGAGCTTCAGGGACGGGTTGTACTGGATATGGTTGATTTCGGCTACACCGAGGAAAAAATGGTGCTCCACGATATTTCCATTTTTGCCGAGCCGGGTCAGAAGATTGCCTTCGTAGGCTCTACAGGCGCAGGCAAGACAACTATCACAAATCTTATCAACCGTTTCTATGATATTGCCGACGGTAAAATCCGCTATGACGGAATCAATATCAATAAAATCAAAAAGGCGGATTTACGCCGTTCTCTCGGTATAGTTCTTCAGGATACCTGCCTTTTCACAGGTACGGTTATGGAAAATATC
>CAZGRB010000016.1:0-18552 GCA_964527695.1 uncultured Ruminiclostridium sp. | reverse complement strand
CTTGCCTACGATACCGATGTAGTATCTGCGTGCTTCGCAGGCCCAGTCCTCTTCTACGTCAAGCGCGCCGAATTTGCCGAAGCCGTCAGCGGAGAAAAGCACCTTATCCTTGCTGTCATAGGTTACGATAACTTCAGGCCAGTGTACCATAGGTGCAGTTACAAAGGTGAGGGTGTGGCTGCCGAGGGAAAGAGTATCACCTTCGCCTACTACAATGGATTTGTCGGAGAAATCAATATTGAAAAACTGCTTCATCATTGCAAAAGCCTTTGCGGAAGAAACAATTTTCGCATCGGGGTAGGATTTTGTGAAGTTCAGGATATTTGCGGAGTGGTCGGGCTCCATATGCTGAACAACCAGATAGTCAGGCTTTCTGTCGCCCAGAGTGTTCTGGATATTATCCAACCACTGATGTGTGAATTTTGCGTCAACCGTATCCATTATAGCAATCTTTTCATCAATAATTGCGTAAGAATTGTAAGCCATGCCGTTGGGGACAACATACTGCCCTTCAAAAAGGTCAATTTCATGGTCGTTTACGCCGATGTATCTGATATCGTCTGTTATTCTCATGTGAATCCTCCTTATACATTAATAATTCCTTATTTTGATTATTTTATACAATCAGTGGTTTCCGCAGTTATGGGAACCGCAGCTGTGACCATCGCTGTGTCCGTGGCCGTGGTGACTGCACTTTATATCAGGGTTAAAACTGAGCTTTCCTGCAAGATATGATTTTACTGCGTCATCTGCGCTTCCGCTTACGCCGCCGAAAAGCTTTATTCCCGCTTCGGCAAGTGCAGTCTGTGCGCCGCCGCCGATTCCTCCGCAGATAAGCACATCAACCTTATTCATTTTAAGGAAGCCTGCAAGAGCACCGTGTCCGCTTCCCATAGTGAAAAGTATCTGCTGATTTGTGATTGCGCCGTTTTCTGTGTCATAGACCATAAATTGTTCGGTGTGGCCGAAATGCTGGAAAATCTGTCCGTTTTCGTAGGTTACCGCTATTCTCATAACGTCTGTTCCTTTCGAGGTAATATTCTTTGATTTTTTTGAGCATCTGAGTTTTCTGCAGTTTTCTCCGCAGATTTCTGAGCCGCCGCAGCAGATACGGTAATTTCCGCCTGAAACAGCAAGGGCTTTGCCGTTTACTATTGCGTCGGCGATCTTGTTTCTTGCACAATTGTAGATTTCCGTAAGTGTTGTACGGGCAACCTCCATACGTTCAGCAGCTTCGTTATGGGTAAGCTGCATTAAATCCACAAGCCTTACCGCCTCGTATTCATCATAGGTAAGGGTAATTTCTTCACAGTTGGGAATACCGTCAGGTGAAAAAAGTATATAGTCAGGCTCTGTGCATACCTTGCGGCAGCGCTGTGGTCTTGCCATATCCGCCCTCCTTCGTTTCCGTCTATGGTCGATTATAACATATTTTTTATGATTTGTAAAGGGGTGAAATGAAAAATATTGAAAAAAATTTTTAGGTGTGTTATAATAATTCCAAAAAGGAGGGGTTTCATGTCAACAAGCAAGGAATTTTTAACTTATATACTTGACAATCTTTCGGGCGTTGACGGCATTACCTGTCGTCAGATGATGGGTGAATACATTATATATATGAACGGAAGAATTGCCGCATACGTATGTGACAACAGACTGCTTATAAAGCCTGTGCCGTCAGCTGTAAGACTTATGCCTGAGGCAAGGTACGAGCCGCCCTATGACGGAGCAAAGGAAATGCTGCTGTGTGAGGACACTGATAACAGGGAATTTCTGAAAGGTCTGTTTGAAGCAATTTACGATGAACTGCCCCAGCCGAAGAAAAAGAAAAAATAGGAGGGCACTATGGCAAACAGACTTTATATTATTGAGGGACTTCCCTGTTCTGGAAAGAGTACAACATCAGCTTTTGTTGCTGAAATCCTGAAAGAAAAGTGCAGCGTGTGTTATGTTGACGAGGGAAGCGGCAATCATCCTGCGGACTATGAGTTTCACGGCTTTGTCGGAGAAAACGAAATGCTGAATTTCAGCAGCGGGGAGCAGGCTGAAATAATATCAGTTGCCGAAAAGACGGATAAGGGATATATTGTTCCTCTTTCCCGTTTCGGCGGAGAGCTTTTTGATAAGCTTCTGCAGTACAAAATTTATGATTTCCTTCCATGGGAAACCGAAAAGCCTGTTATGCTGGAAAAGTGGAGAAGCTTTGTGGGCGGAGCTGACAAGGATACGGCTTATGTGTTCAATTGCGTAATGCTTCAGAATCCTATGTGCGAAACCATGATGCGTTTCGGATTTTCTGAAAATATATCATGTGATTATATCAAAGAAATTGCAGGTATTACCGCACCTCTTGAGCCTGTTGTGGTTTATCTTAAAAATGATGATATACGTGAGTGCGTAGAGAGAACATCAGCTGAGCGTGAAGGCTGGCTTGAAGCGGTAACCGACTATCATGTAAACGGCGGATACGGCAAAAGCATCGGTGCGCAGGGCTTTGACGGATATATCGGCTGCCTTGAAGAAAGACAGAGAAGGGAGCTTCGTATTCTGTCAGAGCTTGACGTTAAAAGTCTGACGGTGGACAACGCTCACAGGGACTGGAATAAGGCTTACGAGGAAATCAGAATGTTCCTGAAATAACCCCCACGCGACAGCACAAAAAGTCGGGAAAACTCCAAAAACCTGTGTTAGAATATGATTACAGCAGAGATGAAAGGAAGTGCACAGATGAGCGACTGGACAGAGGGTATACAGAGTGCCATACAGTACATCGAAGATAATCTGACAGAGGAGCTGGATATAGAGGATATTGCCGCAAAGGCATATGTTTCGCCCTTCTATTTTCAGAAAATTTTCGGCGTATTATGTGGCTTTACTGTGGGCGAATATATCCGTAACAGGCGGCTTACCCTTGCGGCTGAGGAATTGTCGTCATCGGACATAAAGGTTATCGATGCAGCGGTTAAATACGGATATGATTCCCCTGACAGCTTCGCTCGTGCGTTTACAAAATTTCATGGGATTACCCCTTCTGCTGCAAAGGAAAAGGGTGCGGCAATAAAAAGCTTTGCACCTGTAAGAATAAAACTGACATTGGAGGGCGGTACGATTATGGAGTACAGAATTGTAGAAAAAGCGGCATTTACAATTATGGGCAAATGCAGAAAGTTCAATACGGAGACATCCTACACAGAGATTCCCCTGTTCTGGCAGGAGCATTACGCAAGCGGCGGCGGAGAAATTATAAAAGGAGTATTCGGCGCCTGCGTTGACAGTGACGGCAAGGAATTTGACTATTACATTGCAGACCTTTATATTCCTGCTTTTGAGATACCCGAAGGCTGTACCACAAGAACCTTTGAGGCAGGTACATGGGCGGTATTCCCTTATCGCGGCGAATGTCCCAAGGCGCTTCAGGACGTAAACACAAAAATCTGGAGCGAATGGCTTCCGAACTGTAAGGAATATGAGCTTGCAGGCAATTACAATCTTGAGGTTTACCTTGATAAGGAATACGGGGAAATCTGGGTGCCTGTTAAGAAGAAATAAGACAAAGCCGTATCCTCGGATACGGCTTGACTTTTTTATTGTCGGGTGTTATAATCGTACTGAGAGGTGATAATTATGATACTTTGTATTGGTGAGGCTCCATGCAGGGAATGACGGACCGCATGGAGAAATGAACCGTCAGACCTTGCATTTTTATTTTTAATTCAATAAAAAGGAGCAAGGTATATGAATACATTAAAAGAACTCAGACAATTTATATTTTTATGGCTGACTCAGTCATTTTCCGCACTGGGCAGTGCTATGACAAATTTTGCACTTGTAATATGGCTGTATGAAGACAGCGGTTCAGCACTTGCAACAGCGCTTCTTACCGTATGCTCGTATGCGCCGTACGTTTTAATGAGCATTTTTGCAGGCGCAGTCAGCGATAAATGGGATAAGAAAACGGTAATGCTCGTATGCGACAGCTTTGCGGCAGCGTGTACGGTAATAGTTTTTATTCTGTTCAGCACGGACAGCCTTGAAGCGTGGCATTTATACATTCTTAATGCTCTGAACGGGCTTATGAATTCGGTGCAGTCACCTGCTTCAGACGTGGCGGTGACGCTGCTTACACCCGAAAAGCATTATCAGAAAGCAAGCGCAATGCGTTCGTTTTCAAATTCGCTTGTGTCAATACTTACCCCTGTTCTTGCAACTGCGGCGGCAGCCTTTGCGGGAGTAAGGGTGGTAATATTCTTTGATTTGATAACATTTGCCGCAGCTTTTCTTGTGCTTCTTCTGTTCATAAAAATTCCTGAAGTGCAGAAAACCCCGGACAGGGATGAAACCCTTCTGCAGTCTGTTAAAAGCGGACTTGTATACCTCAGGGCAAATAAGGGGATTCTCTGGATTATCTTATTTTTTGCGGCAATAAATCTTATAGCATCAATATGTGATGCGGCGCTTGCACCTATGCTACTTTCCAGGGCTGATGAAACGGCACTCGGCACGGTTACTGCCTGTGTAGGAATTGCAACCCTTGCTGGAAGTGTCATTGCGGTGTTTTTTCCCGAACCCCGAAGCCGTGTCAGACTAATATGCAACTGTCTGCTTCTGTCTATGAGTACGGAAAATTTCCTGCTGGCGTTCAGTGATTCGGTTGTTGTGTGGTGTATAGGAGCGGCTCTTGGCTGGATAGCGATTCCGCTTATGAATGCCAACCTTGATGTGGTTTTCCGCACAAAAATTCCGACGGAAATGCAGGGCAGGGTATATGCTGCAAGGAATACTTTCCAATTTTTTACGATTCCCGTAGGTTATCTGCTGGGCGGTTTGCTTGTGGATGAGATTTTTGAGCCGTTTATGGCAAAAACGGACAATACTCTTCTGCTGAATGTTTTCGGAACTGAAAAGGGTTCAGGTGCGGCATTCCTGTTTGCTGTAATCGGTATTGCAGGAGTGGCAGTCTGCCTGATTTTCAGAAAAATAAAACATATAAAAGAGCTTGAATAAGCCAAACTCCCCGTATCTTGTGATACGGGGAGTAATTGTTTTACATACCCTTGGGTCTGCGCTTATGCCTTGCTTTATCATTATACATCATTCTGTCTGCACGCTCGATAAGTTCTTCGATGCTCTGGACATCATCAAGCGGCGAACAGCTGAGACCTACGCTTGCTGAAACCCTGTAAGGCTTTTCAGCAGAATCATTCAGCATATTAAGTACAAATACGAAGCTTTCACGGAACAGCTGGGATTTTTCTTCGCTGTCGCCGCTTCCTATCATTGCCACAACGAATTCATCTCCGCCGAAGCGTGAGCAGATAATTCTTTCATCAACAGCTTCCGCAGCTTTTGCAAGTGCATTTGCCGTCATTCGGAGTGCTTCGTCGCCCTCGCTGTGTCCGAAATTGTCGTTTATGAATTTCATGTCGTTAAGGTCTACAGAAGCGATGAAAATATCCTTGCTTCCGTCACTGTGTGAAGTGAATGCTTCGCTGAAATTCTTGTAGAAGCCGTAGCGGTTAAAGATTCCTGTAAGCTGGTCATGGGTGAACATGAATTCCATTTTACGGTTAAGCGCACTCATATTCTCGTGAAGCCTTACTGTTTCAAGACAGCGGTTTACCATCATATTATAGCTATACATCTGCTTGAAGTAAATCTCCGAGTGGACATAATAGGCTAAAAAATAACCGATTACAAACTGTGGGGTATATAATGAAGTTATAACAATTGTGTTATTTTCGGGAATTGAATATTCCAGCTCGGGAAGAATTATATCGGGAGAGAAGATTTCGCCTTCAATATGACGCTTGTCCTCTTCAATAAGCGCCGTCAGAACCATAAGCTTGTCAGGGAAACTGCTGCGCATTGTTCTCGGTGTATCACCTGCAGCGTCGTTTTTTAAATAACGTGCAAATTCCTCGGAAACGCAGACGCAGGTGCCCAGTAAGGAATATTCGTTGAGGATTTTACGTGCGTTTTCGGTAGTCGGGTTTATTGTAATCTCGTTGCTCATACTGTTCATGCGTTCTTCGTAGCCGCATACATAGTCGTAATTACGCACGAAATCAGCGAAAAGCGTGCCGCTTGCCCTGAAGCTTTCTTTGTCACAGCCGCAGCTGCCTGAAAATACAGGGGTATAGGAAAGCTCGGTGCTGTACGGCACAGTATTATGGTCAGCCCTTATTTTATCAAGGATGCTTATAATTGTATCTGCAAGCTCACCGTAATCACGTTTTGCCGTGGCAAGCCGTGGAATATGATATCTTTCCAGCTCGATTCCGTCAAATCCTGTTACAATGACATCTTCGGGGACTCTGTAACCCTTATCGTTAAGCTTGCTACAGACTGCCATAGCCATAGAGTCGTTGGCGCAGACGAAAGCGTCAGGAAGCTCCTCGCCGCTTGCAAAGAAATCGTCCATTGCAAGACGGGTAGGATAATCCCAGAAATCACCGTAAAGAATATCGTTTTCGCCGAATTCAAGTCCGTGTTTTTTCATTATCTCCGTACAGCAGTCAATTCTGGTCTGTGCGAAATCATTACCCTTTATTCCTGCCATATGTTTTATTTTTCTGCAGTTATGCTCGGTGATTACGTGTTCCAGGATCATGCTGAAAGCCTCACCGTAGCCGAAGGAAACATAGAATGTATTATCAAAGGGGATATCTATCGAAATTACTGGTATGTCGTGTTCATTGCAGTTATGGCATATTTTTCTGAATATCTGATTCTGGTGTTCATCTGTCTGATAAATAACCATAGCGTCAAGGGAGTCGTAGCATACAGCGTCAAAAATAGAATCGGCATTTGAACTGTCAGACACCGTTGATGCAATATCATCAAAGCAATGATAAATCAGGAGAAGGCAATCATTACGCCCGGATATTCTGTTTACAAGGCAGTCAAGAAAGGTTTTGACCGGTTCCTTATGCATCGCCATACAGCATACTCCTATTGTGAATCTGTTATGAAGCATAATAAATCCTCCGCTGAAAGTTATATATATTAATTTTACCATATAACAGGCATAAAAAGCAAGTGCTATGATTATAAATTTTCACAAAAATTTCTGTGAAAAATGCTGAAAGGGTCTGAAAAGATTTTTATTGCATATCCGTGTCCGCCGTGGTATAATAATCTTATACGGAAAAATTTTCCGCATAAAAAATATCAGGAGGTTTTTGCTATGAATTCCATCAGAAAGTACATTGCAGAATTTATCGGTACATTTGTGCTGGTGCTTTTTGCCTGCGGAACTGCCGCTATGACAGGTTGTTCCACAACATCATTTGACACTGCCTACCTTGTTACAGCACTTGCATTCGGTCTTGTAATCGTGGCAATGGCTTATTCAATCGGCAATATTTCAGGCTGTCATATCAATCCAGCGGTTTCTCTTGCAATGCTTATCAGCGGTAAGATGACTGTAAAGGATTTTATCGGCTACGTTATTGCCCAGTTCCTCGGCGCTGTTGCCGGTGCAGGCGTTCTCCTCGCACTTATCGGCCCTGACAAGGGTCTCGGCGCAAACGGCCTTTTTGAAGGTGATGTCTTAAAGTCCGTTATCATTGAGGTTATCCTTACATTTGTTTTCGTGATTTCTATTTTAGGCGTTACATCAAAGGTTGAAAACGGAAAGGTTGCAGGCCTTGTAATCGGTCTTTCCCTTACACTGGTTCACCTTTTCGGCATTGCCTTCACAGGTACATCCGTAAACCCTGCAAGAAGCTTCGGGCCTGCTTTATTCGTAGGCGGTGACGCACTTGCAAACGTATGGGTATTTATCGTTGCTCCCCTTATCGGCGGCGCTCTTGCGGCAGTTGTCTACAAGGTTCTCGATAAGTCTGAATGATTTTCCTGAATATAAGCACCGAATCCCGCAGCTGTAAGGCTGCGGGATTGCTTGTTGATAAAGAGATTGAATTTATAAATCCTGAAGGTCTGCTGCTGTAAGGTCATTTTCTGCATTATCCCTTGCAAGGTCATTGTCAATGACAGGGTAAGCCTCAGATACAGGCTTTTCCCTTTTATTTGCAGGGGTTGAGTGAAATACCTTCTGTGAAGGCGAGGCTGTCCCGGCAATAATCGGATTTGCCTTTTTCCCGTGCTTTGCCGACCCCTGTAATTCAGGTACAGGCGGCACTTCGTTATGAGGCTTCACATGAGTTTCCTGCGGACGTTTCATGCCCTTCTTTGCCATAATATCATTCCTTTCATTCTGAATTATATTTTTATTTTTTGCTGTTTGTCATCAGATATGCTCATAGTCATTGACTTATTTTTCTATAAGTGGTATAATTCATTTATTGTTTTTGCGAGGTAAAAGCTATGAATCTTTCTGAAAAAATAAAAGCCCTGCTTGATACTGCCGTGGAAAACGGCGATATTTCAGGGGCTAACATACTTGTCATAAAAAAACTGGAAGAAAAGGCATATGCGGAAAGCGGAATGCGTGATATTGAAAACAGTCTTCCCGTCTGCAGGGATACCATTTTCCGCCTTTATTCCCAGACAAAGCCTGTAACTGCTGCCGCAGCAGCTCTGCTTGCGTCCGAAGGCGGCATTGACATAGCGGCGGATATAGCTGATTATCTTCCCGAATTTTCTGAGGTTTACGTAAATAACGGAGAGCGTTTCCGTTCTCCGAAACAGATAACTGTCCGTGACCTGCTTAATATGACATCGGGGCTTGCATATCCCCACGAGGGTACGGCAGGCGGAGAACAGTCGGGCGGTGTATTCTGGCAGATTGAAAAGCGTTTATGCTCCGAAAATCCCGTGACTACTGCGGAATTTTCACGTATGATGGCAAAAACCGACCTCTGTAATATTCCGGGTGAAAAATTCATGTACGGCACATCTGCCGACATTATGGGTGCGCTTATTGAAAAGGCTTCGGGAATGAGTTTCAGGGATTACCTCATGAGCCGCTTCTTTGAGCCGTTGCAGATGAACGATACGGATTTTTATGTGCCTGCGGATAAACAAAGCCGTCTTGCAAAAATCTACAATTATAACGAAAAAGGATTATATGAGTGCAAAACCAATCACCTTGGTCTGAAATATGAACGTGACATTTTACCTGCTTTCCAGTCGGGCGGTGCAGGGCTATGCTCAACCCTTGACGATTACTCCCGTTTCGGGCAGATGCTTATGAACGGCGGGAAGTATAAGGGAAAACGGATTATGCCCGAAGCGGCGGTAAGATTCCTCACAAGCGGCGGTATAAGTCCGAAGCTTTCATATCAGCTTCAGGAGGGTTGGGACTGGATGACAGGTTACACCTACGGCAATTTTATGCGAGTCTGCGAAAATGACAAAATTGCCTCCCTGTTTTCATCTGAAGGTGAATATGGCTGGGACGGCTGGCTCGGCACATTTTTCTCAAACGAGCCGAAGCACGGAATCACGCTTCTTATGGGCGTCCAGCAGGTAGGAATCGGCAGAGCGGGAACGCTTCTGCGGAAGATAAAGAATATAGTGATGAGCGAGCTTGCATAAGCGAACGGGAAAGGAAAGGTAATGGTATTTTCTGAAAAATTCTATATAGGCTACAGTGATGTAAACAGAGATTACGGTGTGTCCAACACCGCACTTCTCAAGATTTTCGAGAACGTATCTTGTATGCACAGCGATAAAGTGGGCGACGGTATGAGAGACAGTGCTTCAAGATGGTTTCTGCGCTCATATCACGTAAAAATACATAAGCGTGCCCAGCATGAAGACCGTGTGAATGCACGTACGTGGAGCCGTACAGCAAAGGCTTCCTCTGCTTCGAGAGAGTTTGAGATTCTTGACGAAGAGGGCGAACTTCTTGTAACTGCAATTTCCAACTGGGCAAGAGTCAATACCGAAACAATGCGCCCCGAACGAATTACCGCCGAGGTTCTGAGCTGTTATGACAGCGAACCTGACCGCACAAATTTCGGCGACCCGTGGATTGAAAAGCTTAAAGAGCCTGAAAGCCACAGCTATGAGAGAAGCTTTTATATTGATCGAAATTTTATAGATGCGAACAACCATATGAATAATGTGTTCTATCTTGACCTTGCAAACCTTGCGCTTCCCGAGGAGATTTATGAAAAAGGCGAGTGCGGTGAGTTTGAAATAATGTATAAAAAGTCAATCGGTTACGCAGAAACGGTGAAATGTCTTTTCAGCGAAAGTGATAGCGCATATACGGTGACGGTGAAGAATGAGGATTTATCCGATACATTTGCTGTTATTGTGATGTATAAATAAAATAATGCCTTGCAGTTTTCTGCAAGGCATTTTTTAAAATATCTTCCTCACAGGCGAGAATTTAATGACTGTTTTATATCCCAGCTTCCCGTACCAGCTTTCCAGACGCGTCTGGTGGATAAAGCTTTTGTTACAGCCCTTTTCTTTTGAAATGAGCGTTGCATTTTCCACCATTTTAAGCCCGTAGCCGTTACATCTGTACCTGGGCACAGTACCTACACAGCCGATGCTTGCAACCTTTGAATTTTCATCGGATAAAATACATTCTGCGTCATAATCCACAAGGCAGAAGCAGGCGATTTCGCCGTTCTTAAAACCACAGTAGACGTTGCTGTCTTCGGAAAAATACTGCACCCATTCTTCGTCAACTTCGCCTACGGCTTTAAGAAGATTTTCGTAAAGTTTACCCGATTTTCCGTAAACAAAATCATATGGAATATCTGTTATCGGATGAATAATATTATAATCCTTTAAATTCATGCCCATTTCTACTCCCGTGTCCCCGATTTCATAGCCCGAAGCTGTGAAAAAGTCAATGCCCGTATGTGGTATTCCCGCAATAAATCCGCTTGCGCCGATACGGTCAAAGCCATTGTTTTTTGCGTGGTTTTCGCATTGCGAAAGCAGTCTTTTTCCGATACCCTTTCCTCTTGCTTTTTCTGCAACTCCGATAAAGACGATGCGGTTTTCCTTTATGTAAGCAATACCGTTTTCTTCTCTGAAAACGGTGCAGTTGTCTCTGTCAGTTATATTTACAAATTGTTTTTCCGTAACATTCAGCTGCGGAAAAACGTCTCTGAAAATTTCATAATCTGTCATTTTATCAGCTCCTTTATTTGAGTATAGCATAATTTTAAGTAATGTCAACACTTGACATTTAATCTGAAAGGGAGATAGTTCTCGTATTATCTGTTATGTTTCTGTTCAATGACCTGTACGGCTTTTACAGCTGGAGAAAAATGTGTAAAAGTCAAACTGTATCTTGAAAAAACTGTAAGTTTGTGATATAATTTCTGACAGAACACTGAAAGGACTAAAAGTATATGAATTCACAGTTCAGAAAAGGACTGCTTCACGGGATACCAATTGCCCTCGGTTATCTTTCCGTTTCCTTCGGCTTCGGAATTATGGCGGTGCAGAAGGGATTGTCCGTTCTTGAAGCAGTTATGATTTCTGTCACAAATCTTACCTCTGCGGGACAGGCAGCAGGTGTTGAAATTATAGCCGCGGCAGGTACGCTTTTTGAAATGGTACTTACCCAGCTTATCATAAACATACGTTATTCCCTTATGGGGATTTCTCTGTCCCAGAAACTGGACAAATCCTTTACTACTCCTCACAGACTTGCCGTTTCATTCGGTATCACCGATGAGATTTTCGCAGTGTCTTCAGCGCAGATTCACCCTGTGACACCTGCATATATGTATGGCCTTATACTGATTTCATTCCTCGGCTGGGGCAGCGGTACTTTCCTCGGTGCGGCGGCAGGTGAGATTCTCCCTCCTATGATAACCGAGGCTATGGGAATTGTGCTTTACGGAATGTTCATAGCAATTATCGTTCCCCCTTCAAGAAAAGAAAAAAGCATCCTCCTTGTAGTTGCAATTGCGGCAGTTATCAGCATACTTTTCAAGTATGTATTCACGGGAATAAGCGGCGGCTTTGCCGTAATTATCAGCGCCTGCGTTGCTGCGGCTGTTGGTGCGGTTTTGTTCCCTGTAAAGGAGGCTGATGAAGAATGAGTATAGCAATCTATATTGCCGTAATGGCGGTGGTTACATATCTTGTAAGAATGATACCCTTTACGGTTTTCAGAAAAAAGATAAAATCACAGTTTTTCAGAAGCTTTCTGCACTACATACCCTATGCGGTGCTCAGCGCAATGACCATTCCTGCGATTTTCTATTCAACAGGTGATATGGTTACATCGGTGGTGGGTACAGTAGTTGCGGTAGCTCTTGCGTATTTCAATATGCCGCTTATCGTGGTTGCCCTTGCGGCATCTGCGGCGGCACTTATAACAGGTCTTATAGTGTGAAAGGAAAAGTATGATAACCGAGCTTGAAAAAATGGAACGGGCGAAAATGTATATCGACAAGATGTGCGAGGGGATAAACCCTATAACTAACGAATATGCCCCCGAAAACGACACCATAAACAACGTCCGCATATCACGCTGCCTTTTCTATGTTTCGGAAATTCTGGAAAAGGTAATTGCCAACGGCGGCGAGGTTACGCAGGTTGTAAAAAACACAGGCGGAAACCGCAATTTCTTTTTTATTACCGACGAACAGCTGGACAGGCTTTCTCCCCGTGAAAATTTCTGCTATGCAAATGACATCGCCGATGATATAAAGGCAGTGACAGCGGAAAACAACACTGCAAAATTCCAGGGTACATGGATAACTGAATGGCTTGTTTCGGTAGGAATGCTGGAACAGACAGAAAAAGGAAAACAGGCAACCGAAGCAGGGGTATCAATTGGAATAGAAAGCCAGCTTCGCCAGAGTATACAGAAGGGTGAGCATTTTGTGAATATGTATTCACCCGAAGCTCAGCAGTTTATTTTTGATAATATCTATGCGGTGATTGAGTTTCATTATACGAAATGAAAATCTGACGGAGGCGTGTATGAAATGAAAAAGAAATTTATTTTTGTTTTGTTGCTCACGATTGGTGTTGCTCTTCTGTGCATTTCAATTGTTTTTACGATAATGTCAACAGGAAGCAGGAATATAATCGGAGGGGCTGACATCCACACTTTCCTTTTTGTGTTTTTTCATGAAAAAAGCGGTTTGTATTCCACACTGGCTTTTTTGGGCATCGGCGCAATTATTGCATCTGTTATTGTGGGTGTAGTAAGAAAGAAAAAGTAGTTGACAAGTTGTTTCGGGAAGTGAAAATCCCATTAACTCATAAAAACAAAAATACGGAGAAGATTCAGAATCTTCTCCGTATTTTTTATACCTCAATTCTCACTTCAGTTCCGTAGGAATCGTCTTCTCCTGAAGGTTTCGATTTTGTCACAATAATCTTTTTATCTATCCTGCGTTTCAGCTCCTCAACGTGGGAGATTATTCCAACGAGACGGTTGCTTCCGCTGAGCTCCGACAATGCCTCCATAGCCTGGTCAAGGGATGTTCCGTCAAGGGAGCCGAAGCCCTCGTCAATAAACATTGTATCAAGCTTTACGCCGCTTGTTCTTGACTGAATTTCATCTGCAAGACCCAGCGCCAGCGCCAGCGAGGCCTTGAAGGATTCGCCGCCTGAAAGTGAGCCTACATCTCTGCAGGTGCCGTTGAAATGGTCGTGGATTTCAAGGTCGAGGCCGCATTTTGCAGCCATGGACGAGCCTGTTTCCTTTCGTTTCAGTGAGTACTGCCCTCCCGACATTACATCAAGCCTCAGGTTTGCGTGTCTGATAATTCTTTCAAAGTAGACAGCCTGAACGTAGGCTTCAAGAGTAAGTCTGTTCTGACCTGTAATGTTGCCGCCGACGGCTTCGTTGAGCTCTGCCAGATGCCTGCATTTTCTGCTGAGAGATTCTGTTTCCTTCATAAGCTGAGCAGTTTTATCCGCAATGCTTTTGTTGACAGTTATACGGGTAGAAATTTTCTGTTTCTGTGCCGAAAGAGTATTGCGCTGATTTTCAAGCTGCGAAAGGAGCCCTTCGTAGTCCTTTTCCGTGTCGGCGTCCTTGTTGCTTTCGATAACATTTTTCAGCTCCTCAATTCTGCCTTTTTCAACTGCAATTTCCTCATTGCAGCGGTTATAATTCTCCTGAGACTTTGCAATTTCAGTCTCTGTTTTCTTTATCTGCGCATTCTTGTCTGAAACAGCCTTTTCGGCTTCCGCAAGTGTGCTGTGAACAAGCTTTTCGGAAAGGCGTTCTATAGCTGAAATGTGTGCGCTTTGCTGAGTTTTTCCTGAAGCAATCCCTTTTTCAAGCTCCGAAATTCTGTTTTTGGCTGTTTCTTTCTGTCCCTTTACCGACTCAGAAAGTGCGGTGAGCTCGTTCCTTTTCTTTTCTTTTTTATCCTCTTCGGCGATTTTATTTTCAATATCCTTTGCGGCGATTTTTGCCGTGGCGAGTGCTTCGTTGGCTATGTCTGTACAGGAATCGGGGTCGCTTTCAATTCCCACCGCCGCAAGTTGCTCCGTGGCACGTGCGCGCAGGCTGTCTCTGGTGGCTCTGATTTCTGCCGCCTCTGCGCTTGCTTCTTCCTGCTGTCTGATTGCCGTTTTCAGCTCCGAATCAAGCTTGTCCAGCTGCTCCTGAGTGGGGGCATTTTCAGGCTTTGCGGCAGGGTACGGGTGGTGCAGTGAGCCGCACACACGGCAAGGTGTGTTTTCCTCCAGTGTTTCTGCGAGAATGCCCGCCTGTGCGTCAAGAAATGCAGTTCTTGCGGCGTTGTATATGCTCTCCTTCTGAGTGGCATTCTCCTTTGTCAGCAGGTATTTTTCCTGAGCTTTTGCGCATTCCGACACAAGCTTACGGTACTGGGAAACAGTGGAAAGCAGGTTGGTAAGCTTATCAATGCGATTTTCGATTTCTGCTTTTTCCGCTTTCAGCCTTTCACGCTGTTCGCCTGTTTTTTCAAGGGTGAGAAGCTCGGCGGAAATTGCTTCTTCGTTGCGGCATATTTCCTCAAGCTTTTCTGTGCACTGTTCAAGCTGTGCGGTATTCTTTTCAAGCTCTGCACTCACATCAGAAAGTAATTTTCTTTCCTGTTCACGGGTTGAGTAATCGGGAATAACCGCGGTAATTACTGCAATTTCCTGTGCAAGCTGCTGAAGCTGTGGTTTAAGCATTTCTTTTTCCGATAATTCAGCTTTGCACTTTTCTGACAGGGTTTCAAGCTCTGAAAGCTTCTTTTCCGAAGCTTCAAGATTATTTTTTGCGGAGATAATAAGCTTCACATTTCCATAGATTTTATTGAGTGCGTCTATCTCCACAGAAGTATCCCTGATTTTCTGTTCAATTCCCGAGGAAGCAGCCTTATCCGAAATGATGACATTTTCTATAAGTTTAAGCATCGCCTGCGGTGCGTCACAGTCCTCACGGAGTGCCGAAAATTCCTCATAGCAGGGGTCGTTTTCATCGCATTCCGCACCAGAAATATACTGCTTTATCCTTGCGTTTATCTGGTTGTACTCGTCTCTGACTGCTTTTTCTCTTCTGCTGAGAATATTCTGGATATTGTTGTATAATTCCGTGTCAAAAAGCTTTCTGAAAATCTTCTGACGTTCATCGCTTTTTGCTGTAAGGAGCTTTATAAAATCCCCCTGTGCAATCATTGCGATATGGCAGAACTGCTTGTGGTCAATTCCGAGCATTTCAATAACCTTATCTGTTACCTTTGTTGTTCCCGAGGCGATATTCTTTATTTCTCCGTCCGAAATTTCGTGCATTTCCGCATTCGCATTCAGTTTTGCAGGCTTTCCGCCTTCCTTTTTTGCACGCTCGTGGGTAGGGTTGCGCTCGATTATATAGGTTTTTGCGTTGTGGCAGAAGGTGAGCTTTACAAAGGTTTCGGTATGTATGGGTGCATACATTGAGCGGAGCATGGAGGAATCGCGGTTACTTCCGCTGGGCGAGCCGTAAAGGGCATAGGTGATTGCATCAAAAATTGTGGTTTTTCCTGCGCCCGTATCGCCTGTGATAAGGTAAATGCCGTTTTCGCCCAGCTTTTCCATATCAATTACGGTTTTTCCCGAATAGGAACAGAAAGCGGAAATTTCGAGTTTTAACGGTCTCATTTCATACCCTCCTTTGCTTCTGCGATTATCTCTGCCATAATCGCCATTTTTTCGGCGTCAGGCTTTTCGTGCTTCTGTGCAGCATAAAAGTCTGCGAAGATTTCTTCGGGGTTGTTGCGTATATCGTCGTCATCCGCCGCCGAAACAACATAGTCCGTTCTCGCTCTGTCACCGTAACAGATTTCAAGCACGTTGGGATACAGGTGTCTCAGCCTTGCCGCCGCATTCATTACATCGCTCTTGTCGGAAAGAATGATTCGTACATAATCCTCGCTTTTTTCCGTTCCGCTTACGATTTCGTCAAAGCTGCCGCTTACATCCCTCATATCACGGACGGGAACAAGAGGTATCTCACGTATTTCCGTGCTTCCTTTTTCTGCAAAGTCAACAACCGTAACGGATTTCTTGTGAGCAGCCTCGGAAAATGAATATTTGAGAGGAGTTCCGCAATAGCGGATTTTACCGCCATTTATGTTCTGAGCCCCGTGGATATGTCCGAGAGCAACATAGTCAAAGCTGTCAAAAACCGAGCTGTCAACATTGTCGAGACCGCCTATGACAGTCTCCTCCGAGCCGCTTTTTGACGCACCCGTAACATTCTGGTGGGCAATAATTATGTTTCTTTCTGCGGTGTCAATCTGTATATTTGAAAGGGTGGCGCGCACTGCGTCTGTGTAGTCATTTATTTCAATTTCGGGGAAGAATTCACGCACCTGTGCAGGCTTTACAAAAGGAAGAAGATATATATTGATATTGCCGTATTCGTCCTGCTCTGTGATTTTTTCAACACTGCCGTTATACACGGGTGAAAAATATACTCCGCCGTGCTTCATAAGGCTTGCACCGAAGGCAATTCTTTCGGCACTGTCGTGGTTGCCGCTTATGGCGTAGACCTTAAGCTTCATTTCCGAAAGCTTTGTAACAAAGCTGTCAAAAAGGGCAACCGCCTCGGCAGAGGGCACGGATTTATCATAAATATCGCCTGCGATAATTACCCCGTCGGGCTTCTCGTCTGCAGCGATTTTCACTATCTCGTCAAGTATGTATCTCTGGTCGTCGATAAGGGGCTGTTCCCTCAGTCTTTTGCCTATGTGCAGGTCGGAAAGGTGCAGAAATTTCATTGCTTGTCCTCCGTAAAAAGTAATTATAATCATTATATCACGGTTTTGATTTTATTGCAATATAAAAATAGCTTTCTGTACCGTTTACAGTGCAGAAAGCTATAAAAATTATTCGATTTCGGTCGCTTCAAAGTATACGCCGTTTATTTCAATGCCTGCGATTTCACCTATATCCATGGAATAATAAATCCATTTTTCTTTATCGTAGTCATATTCTGAAAAATCGCCCGAGCAAACTATAAGATCTGCATAAAGATTACCCTCGCAAGGATTGGTGGGACTTAAGTTTGCGCCTCCGTTGGGTTCAATTCTTTCACCGTCTGACGTTATAAGCGTAGGTTTCATATTCGCAAGAAGTTTATCGTTCTCATCCTTGGGAATAATGCTCGTTGAGGCTCTCCTGTCGCCTTTATAAACGCCGTGATTTTCGCCGTAAACCACAAAGGATAGGTCAGAGATTTTTAAATGCGTGGGTGTGAAATATTCACTCGCCTGACCTTCGCCTGAAAGAGCATAGCTTTTCATTTCTACTGTCTGCTTTTCCATAGGTGTTTCAAATAATCCGCCGTCTATTCCCAGGGTATATTTGAGCGCAATTCCGCCGTCATAATCATCGGCAATGCAGATCATTTCAACGTAGAAATATCTTTCGGTTTCCGTTCGCATTTCTTCGATTTCAAAGTTGCCGAAGCTGTGGGAAACTCCGCCGAAATCACTGCCGTATTCAAGTGTGCAGGGTAATAAACAGAGGAGGTTATGGTCAAATCTTTTGGATGCAAGCCATGATTTTCCTGTATCGTCCAGTGCTTCATATTTTACCGTTGCATAAGCTGAAATACCGTCGGAAACGTATTCCTCAACCGTCATTTTTATATGCTCGGTGCTGTCGCTGAAAACCCCTGTCTGAATGCTTTCTGCAACCTTTGCAGACTGTGCAAGCTCGCTGTTTCTCAGGTGATTTACACCGTTATAGATTGCTGCGCCGCCTGCAATCGAAAGAGCGAGGGCAGCAGCTGCCGCAACGGGAATCATAACCGCCTTTTTAAGAATTTTCTTTTCTGTAATTTTTATTTTCTCCTTTTTATCCGCCTTTGCGAGAACTGTTCTGAGCAGCTCCTCGTCGCTTCTTTCAGGAGTGATTTTATCCATAAATCTGCTGTATCTTTCCTTCATATGAGATTCTCCTTTTCTATGATTTTCTTAAGCTGTGCCCTTGCCCGTGACAGCTGCGTTGTAACCGTTGAAACAGGCGTTCCTGTGATTTCCGAAATTTCCCTTGCGGAATATCCCTCGTAATAGTAAAGATGAATCACAAGGCGGTATTTCGGCGGCAGTTTTTTCATAAGCTGTGCAAGTCCGTAATCCTCACAGGACCTCGCAGGTGTGCTTTCGTCAAGTTCCTCCCGCCTTGAAAACCAGCAGGATTTAA
>CAZGRB010000015.1:0-19660 GCA_964527695.1 uncultured Ruminiclostridium sp. | reverse complement strand
GAGATTGAAAAGTGCTGTTTTGGAAAGGATAATGAAGAATGATAATTATTCAGCTTGTTTTATATTGCCTGCTGTTTACGCTTATGGTAAAGCTTGCGGTGCGTAATAATGCAATAAATGCCTTGTATTTTTATCCGAAGCCTGTGCAGGAGCGTGTGCTTGCTTTAGGTCTTACAACAAAAGAAAAGGTCAGCAAAAGCAGAAAGATATTTATGACAGCATTTTACCTTGTGCTGCTTACAGCGCTTATTCTTATAATCGGCTTATGGAACGGCGTTTCCGATTTCGGTACGGCATATTGGCAGGCCGTATTGTTTCTTGAAGTGATGAACTGGTACGACGGAATTGTAATCGACAGACTTTGGGTAGGTCACAGCAAGCTATGGAGAATAAAGGGCGCAGAAGATATTCCCTATGTTCAGACATGGCGGCAGGTGCTTAAAAAGCGGCTTATTCTTACTCTTGTATGGATAGTCGGCGGTGCTGTTGCTGCGGGAATTATCGTGTTGATTTTTTAAGGAGAAAGCATTATGAAAAAGACCTATGTACGTTGACAAATACCAACATACATAGGTCTTTTTCTTCATCAGCGTGTACCTCTTACTTGGTTTCAGACTATTTGCGGAAAAAGCTACGCCTGCACTTCTATATTCGTTCCTTTCATTTGTTCTGCCACTGATTCGTTAAGCTCGCTGTCCACAGTAAGAAATGAAAGATTAACGCATTCTCGCAGCACTGAAAAGTCTGTGACACCGCAGTTGCGGATAGTGATATTTGCAGTTTTTAAAAGTGCAATTTCCTTTGGCAGTGTTCCCAGCTTTGCATTTTCTATACCCAGTGCTCCGAGTTTCTGCAGCTGTGAAATTCCGTCAATGGATTTAAGTTCAGGCGTATCAAGAATGAGAGATTTAAGATTCGGAAGTCTGCATATTGCACCGAGTTCCGTAAGGTTCTGACACTGACAAAGTTCAAGGTGTTCAAGACTGTCAATTCCGCTCAGTGCATTTATTGTTTCGGAGTCAATATTTCCTGCAATGAGTTCTTTCAGTTTGTCAAACTCATCGATATACGGCACACTTGTCGCCTCGGTAAAATTAATGCGTAAATTTTCCAGAGGCTTGCCTCTCAGTGCGTCAATATTGTCAAGTTCTATACAGCACGCCAGGTCAACGCTTTTCAGATTATTGCAGCTGCTCAGCGGTGAAATATCCGTAAGGAGAAAGTTTGCGCTGAGCCATGCCAGCTCAAGCTCTGTGCATGGCGAAAGTGCGGAAATATCGGTAATATGATTATCTGTAATGCTCAGATGCGTCAGTCCCTTTGGCAGTTCAGGGAG
The DNA here is from genome assembly GCA_964527695.1 of uncultured Ruminiclostridium sp. Lineage (GTDB taxonomy): Bacteria > Bacillota > Clostridia > Oscillospirales > Ruminococcaceae > Ruminiclostridium_E. The sequence goes on along the minus strand of CAZGRB010000015.1, from coordinate 18,324 downwards.
CTCGGTAATCCCTTGTTTATCCAGTGCCAGATATTTAAGTCCTGTCATCATTTTCAGGTCATCAAGCGAAACATTCTGAGGTTCAGGTACAGGTATTTCCACATACTGATCAAAAAGGAAAGTGTGCATAAGTTCAACATCTTCCCATTTATCAAATATTCTGCCTCCTATAAACAGAAGTGATTCAATGTCGTCAACTTCATCAAGATAAATTATATCATTTTCGGTTTTGTCAAGCTGTCTTCTTACTTCCTGTTCAATTACAGGATTTGTAAAAACAGCTTCCTTTCTGAGAAGCGAGGGCAGAATCATAACAGCAAATGCGGTAATGCACATTATTGCCGCTGCTGCCGCAGTAATAACTGCGGCTTTTTTGTTTATGCCGCCTGTAAGTGCCTTGCGCATTTTTGTAATGTCTGAATAACGGTCTCTGGGGTTGAATTCAGTACTGCGTGCAATAACCCTTCCTGTTTTTCCTGCTGTGACAGCTTTACGGTCACAGGAACCTGTGGTAATATACAGGAGAAGCATTCCCATTGCATATACATCTGTGCGGCAATCCGACTGTGAGTAGCCGAACTGCTCGGGAGCAGCCATTTCCTTTGTCCCGAGACATCCGTCGTCGTATACTGCGGTTTCATCGTATTTCATTGCAGAATCAAAATCTATTATACGGATGCTTCCGTCGTCTGCAATCAGTATGTTTGAAGGGTTCAAGTCACGGCAGATTACAGGAGGATTAAGCTTATGGAGCTTTTCGACAATTCCGCACAGCACAGCGGTTATACTCACTGCTTCCCTATCGCGGAATATACGCCCCGATTCAACAATCATCTCAAGTGTGCTGCCTTTTATGTATTCACGCAAATAAAATACTCTGTTATTTTCCGTAAACAGATCAACAGGCTTCATTACGAAATCATAGTCTCCGCTTTCAAGCAGTGAAGAAACTATTGAGTGCTCCTTTTTCAGAAGCTCACCGCTTTTTCCTTTTCCGCATTTCAGCAGGACGCTGGCTCCGTCGGCAATTCTTTTCAGCAGGTATACGCATCGTTCGTCGTTGTGCCTGAAGCAGGTCACAATACAATATTTGTCTGTGATTCTTTTGGGGAAAGTATCGTTGAAGCCGTATTCTTCCATAAAGATTTCGGTATCGTTTCTGATAATATCACTTCCTTACTGTTTTATCCGCTTCTGTTACATCCCGTCAGGGTAGTATATAAATTGCATTGCCTTTTCGTAGCTGTAATGATGCTCGAGAGCAAAAATCACCTTTGCGTCTTCAACATTCCTTGCATAGAGACATTCTCTTCCGCAAATCTTCAGCAGCTGCTGTACCTGTTCCGTAGATAAACAAAGATAAAGCCCCATAAGTATTATCTGCTTTTTTGTGGGAATTCTTGTGCCGTTGAGAATCTGGTAACCGTAGGTGCGTTCAAAATTCAGGTGCAGTATAAGGTCTGACCTTTTAAGGTTACGCTCCTTCAGCAGACTGTCGATTAGCAGGTAGAAATCAGGTGCGGGATTCTGTTTTATAAGCTCCTCATCAAATTCTTCATCCTCACTGAGCCTGTTTTCCAGGTCTGTTGTTTTCACGAAAATCACTCCTGTGCTTGATAATTGACATTATTATACCACGAGTTTGATTAAATTGCAATTGCAAGTTGCAAAAAGCAGAAAAAACAGTGTGCAAATATGCATACCAAATTTTCCGTCAAATGTGCTATAATACGTTATATTGTGAAACTTTTTTATGTTTTGTGGCATTTATTCCTATGAATATAATGAAAAGAGATGATTCTTTATGCCCGGAAAACTTTGCGGAAACTGTTTTTCGACAGCGAACGGCAGTATATGTCCCAATTGCGGAAGTACAGTACGGTCCGCAGAAACAGAATATGACGCTCTGCCTGTTGTAACCTGCCTCAATTCCAGGTATACCGTAGGACGGATTCTGGGCAGGGGAGGCTTCGGCATAGTTTATCTGGCGTATGATGAAAAGGATGACAGGGTTGTAGCGGTAAAGGAATATTTCCCTTACGGCACGGCAGTCCGCTCGCTCAGCAACAACATTGTTGAGCCTATGACATCTCAGCATTCCGAAGCTTTTTATTCAGGTATGAGGAATTTTACTTATGAGGCACGGATTATTTCAAAATTCAGGGAATGTTCGGAGATACTCGGTATATATGATGTATTCCGTCAGCATGGGACGGTGTATTATGCGATGGAATATATCAAGGGTGTTTCGCTGAAGCAATATGTAGGTAAATACGGCGCAATAACCGAAGGTCAGGCGGTATATATAGCAGAAAGAATCCTCACCGCTCTTGTGGAAATGCACAATGAAAATGTGCTTCATCGTGATGTATCTCCCGATAATATAATGATATGCCATAACGGTGGCATAAAGCTTATTGATTTTGGCTCCGCCAGGGAGATTGGAGATGAACAGCAGAATATGTCTGTTGTGCTGAAGCAGGGATTTGCACCGCTTGAACAGTATCAGCGCAGGGGTAATCAGGGAATTTGGACAGACCTTTATTCTCTGGGTGCGTCATTGTATTTCGGCCTGACGGGAGAAACTCCCGAAGATCCGCTTACACGAATGGAATCGGATAAAGTGTTTTCCGAATCGCTGGAGAAATTTTCTCCCATGCTGGAACGGATAGTTAGGAAGGCAGCTGAAGTGAAAGCTGAAAACCGTTATAATTATGCCGGTGATATGCTTTCTGATATCCGAAGCTGCGGTATAGCGGCAGAAAATATTGATGTTGATATTACAAATTTTACAGAAGTCATGCAGAACCTGTCCGAAAGGACGGAGTGTAGTAAAAAAAGAAAAAATCACATTTTTGAGGTGTCGGTTATTATGGCGTCGATAGCTGTTGTAGCATTGGCTTTAGCGTTCATCATAAAGCAGGTGTATTGCTGAACTGAAACTGATGATGAAAAGTTGAGAAAGAACGTTGAATTGAAACAGCTGTTCTTGAATAAAAAAGATTTTGATTTACAATCAGGGAGTGGCAGAATGAGAACAGAGGATTTAGAAGCGGGAATAAGGCGTACAAAAAGGCTTAATACAAATCTGATTGCAGAAAATGCAGCCGTGCCCCTTGCGGAATACATAAACAGCCTTCTGGAGGAGCGTGGCGTAAAGCGTTCAAAGCTTATACGTGCGCTCAATATGGACAGGAATTACGGCTATCAGATTCTTAACGGCACACGCTCGCCTTCAAGGATTCAGCTTATAAAAATCGGTCTTTATCTCAGGCTTTCTGTGGAAGAAGTGCAGCGTATGCTTACTCTGGGTGAGCGGCATGTTCTTTATGTCAGACGTATGGAGGATGCAAAGATTTATCATTGCCTTGAACATAAAACACCTTATAATGACGCCTGTCAGTTTATCTGGGGCGACGAAGATGAATGAATACCTGTAACGGCGGTGCCATGCACCGCTTTTTTTGCAATATACAAAAATAATGCAAATTTGCATACCGAAATACTCACTATATGTAGTATAATATGTACGTAACACAAAAAATCTAAAGCGGGTGAGAGGACGAAATGAAAAAGCAGATGAATTTCAGATTCAGCTTTGATTCTGTTGCAGATACAGATGTTTCAATTGCAAGTTTTCAGCATACAGGCACACGCAGTTATCAGGAGGACAGTTTTGATTTTACAGGTCCTCAGAAAACAGCTTTTGGTTCAGAGTGCTTTATTGCTGTGCTTTCTGACGGGATGGGTGGCCTTTCTCACGGAGATACGGTAAGCAGATATGTTGTTTCGTCATACATAAAGCTACTTTCGGAACTAAAGAGTGAGGCTGATATTCATAAGCAGTTTACTGCAATGACGTCCGCAATCAATAATGATATTATCAGCGGCGGTACAGGCGGCGGAGCAACAGCAGTGGTAGTATATTGCAGCCGAAGAGGTGTTTTTTTCTGCTCAACAGGCGACAGCAGACTGTATCTTTTCAGAAATAATACCCTGACTCAGCTTACCGAAGATTTTGATGTTATGAACAGGGAACTGGACAAGGTTATTGATGGTCTGGCAACATACAGTGACGCATGGAACAATCACGAAAGGGACAGCCTTACGGAATTTATCGGAGCTAACAAGCAGCTTTCGCCTGATGTCAATATCAGTCCACTCACCGTACAGCGAGGAGATAAACTTCTTCTTTGCAGTGACGGAGTATACAACGCAGTCACTGAAAAGGAATTGTGCGGATTTCTTTCCATGACACCCTATTATGCGTCAGCAGGAATGAAAAACGCAATAAATGAAAATAAAACGCCTGCGCAGGATAATGCAACGGCGGTAGTTATTGAATTCAGATAATCAGAGGTGATTTGATGAACCTTGATATTGCGCAGTTTACCAGCCGCGGAGGCAGAGAAATAAACGAGGACAGCCTCATATGCGGAAAGGATTATTTCGTTGTGGCTGACGGACTCGGCGGTCATTCCGCAGGAGAAATTGCATCAGCAGCAGCTATAAAAAGCTTTGCGGAAAATTGTCACGGCGGATATACTGACGAAAGCATAAATATGCTGCTTGAACAAGCGAACAATGATGTGCTTTCCCTGAAAAGTGAAGCAAGAACAACCGTTGCGGCAGCATTTGTTGAAAACGGTGTTTTCCGTTATATAAACGCAGGAGACAGCAGAATATATTATTTTAAAAATAACAGGCTTTTTGCACATTCACGAGACCATTCGGTATGTCAGGCTGCAGTTGATATGGGTACAATGACTTTTGAAGAAATCCGCGGAAGTGAGGACCGCTCCAAGCTTTTGAAGGTTCTCGGGGATAATGAACAGCTTAATATAAAAAAATTCTATCAACCCATAGAAATAGAAAACGGTGATGCATTTCTTATCTGTAGCGACGGCTTCTGGGATTTTGTTCTTGAAGGAGAGATGGAAGCCGACCTTTTAAAGGCAGAAAACGCCTGTGAGTGGCTCCGGTATATGCTGAAAAGACAGCTGTTGAGAGCTAAGAACGAGGATGACAACTATACTGCAATATGCGGTATGTTCGGAGCAGGAGAAACGGCGGCTCTGCCTGTAAAAAAGAGCAAAGCACCGTACATCGCACTTTGTGCTGCTGCAATTGTCCTTGTTGGCGGAATTCTTGCCGCACTGGCAGGCGGTGCAAGAATCAACGGAGAAAAACAGGAGCAGACAACAACGTCTGTTCCGGAAGAAAGCACAATTGAAATTGCAGAAGAAATAACGGATATTACTGAGGAAACAGCAATAACGCAAGCTCCTGTAATCACAAATGAGACAACAATAGAAGAGGAAGGAGATATTGTTATCGGTGAAAGCGGTAATGATACGGTTACGAGAGTTGCAGTAAACACTGCAATCGGTTTTTCCTCAGAAGAGGATAACTCATTTTCAGAATAAGGAGGGGTAGAATTGTCAGCAAAAACAACTATAACCCTTTATATTCCGGGCAAGGAGCCGCAGATCTACGACCTTGACAGCTTTGAAAAAGATGAAATTAAGCTGGGCAGAGGCGGTTTCCACGGAAATGAAAGCGACGGAAAGAATGATATATGTGTTGATACTGATGTTTCTATCATATCGAGAGCTCATTGCACATTCAGAAAGAGCGGCGGAGTATGGACGATTGAAGACGACAAAAGCGTCAACGGACTTCTGTTCAACGGAAAGAAAATCCCGTCAAAGCAGCTTCATGACGGTGATAAGCTCCATATAGGAACAGACCTCAGCGAAAGGTGCGTAATTGCTTTTTCAAGTCAGGCATCGGCGGCTGACTCGGAAAAATACTCACTTAAAAGGAAAAACAGTTTTGTTATCGGCCGTGATTCCGCTTGTGACATTGTGATAAACCATCCGTCGGTTTCACGACGTCACTGCATTATCAGCAGCGAAAACGGCAATTATTTCATTGCAGATAACAACTCAATGAACGGAGTTATACTGAACGGCAGCACGCTAAAAGGAAAACAACAGCTTCAGCAGATGGATAAGATTACCATTGCCGATACATCCTTTGTCTTCTGTGATGAAATGCTTTACTCCAGAAAGAATATGGGCGGCGTCAGCGTTGCCGTTCATAATCTTTTCAAAAAAGTCAAGGCGGGTAAGGGCGAAAAATACATAACGAATGATGTGAATCTTTCTATTGAGCCGGGCGAATTTGTTGCAATCGTAGGCGGTTCGGGTGCAGGCAAGACAACCCTGCTCAACTGCCTTTCGGGGATGACCGATTTCACATCGGGTGATGTGCTTGTAAACGGTGAAAGTATTACTGCAGGCAACAGAAGTGTACGCAGTATTATCGGCTATGTGCCTCAGAACGATATTGTATATGACAGCCTGACCCTCGAACGTATGCTTCATTACTCAGCGTGCCTGAGAATGCCCAAGGATACCACCAAGGAAGAAATCAGGCAGAAGATAGACGAAACCCTTGAAATGGTTGAGCTTACCGCCCACAGGCATACGCTTATCAGCAAGCTTTCGGGCGGTCAGAAAAAACGAGCAAGCATTGCGGTTGAACTTCTTGCGTCTCCCAAGCTTTTCTTCCTGGATGAGCCCTCGTCGGGACTTGACCCTGGTACGGAAAAGAACCTTATGGCAATGCTCAGAAGGCTTGCGGAAACAGGCAAAACCGTTATCATGGTAACCCATACCGTTCAGAACATCAATATGTGCGACAGGCTTATCTGTATGGGCAACGGCGGTCTCCTTTGCTACTCGGGACAGCCTGCAAGAGCTCCTGAATTCTTCGGCAAGGAGAATATGACCGACATTTATGATGACCTGAACGATAATTCCAAGGCGGTATCAGAAAGGTTTGCGGCTCAGAATAATCCTGTGCGTAATTTTGTTCCGTCTGCGTCGCTTACTGCAGGAAAAACGAAATTCGGTTTTCTTGATGGAATCCGTCAGTTTACCGTGCTTACAGGCCGCTATACAGAAATTACAATGAACAGCAGGCTGAGACTTGCTCTGCTTATTGCAATGCCTGTTGTGTTGTCGTTGCTCGTCTGCCTTGCATTCCAGGCGGACGGCAATCTGTATAACACGCTTGGAATAGTAATAGACCGTGACAGCCTGCCGTTTATGGTAGCCGATGACACGTTGAAGCTTATGTTTGCCTTTGCCTGTGCGGCATTCTGGGTAGGAATTTTCAATTCCGTGCAGGAAATAAGCAAGGAGCGCATTATCTACGAAAGAGAACGTTTCACAGGCGTGAAACCTGTTCCGTATGTAATGTCAAAGCTGACAGTAATCGGACTTTTATGCTTTTTCCAGTCGGTGATAATGGTAGGACTGCTCCTGTTCTTTACCACAACGACTGCAACTGTTGACGGAAATGTTGATTCAATAACGGCTATTTCCCTTTCCATAACCGATAACGGCGTTGTGTTCGGCGACGGGCTTGCGTGGCTTGAACTTTTTGTTACGACCTTCCTTGCAATTCTCAGTGCAATGTGTCTCGGACTTGCAATATCCTCAGCAGTATCAAATGAAATGGCGCTTGTAGTCTGCCCCGTATGTCTGCTTCCGCAGATGCTATTCTCGGGTGTAGCCTGTACATTATCGGGAATTACAGAAACGATTTCCAAAATCGTAACCTGCCGCTGGGCGTGCATAGCATATCTTACAACCTCGGGAATAAATGATATGTATTATTCCTGCTATTACGACACGGGAACATGGGTAAAGACTGAATTTGAAAACGGCTTTGGTGTTGATGAAGCCTACTCTGCCACAACGGCGTATATTTTCGGACTTGACCCTGTTTCAAGCTCATGGGTTGTGCTTGGAATAATGTCTTTAGTATGTATTATTGCGGCAGTTCTGTTCCTTTATCTCAGAGAAATCAGAATAAGACCCGCAATTAAGAAGCTAAAATAAACTAACGGAGGAACAGTTATGAAAAACCTTTTAAAATCAACAGCTCTTATTATTTCCTGTCTCACGCTTGCATCCTGCAGCGGTGATGCATACGGATCCTATGCCGCAGCCTACAAGAAGGTTTCCGCCAACGGAGGTATGTGCGCAGAATTTGACCTTACACTTGAAATGGACGGCGTGACAACCGAAACCGAGGGTACATTCTCTCTTGATACTTCAGACGGAAAGAACATTCTTTACTACGAAATGGAAGTTGACGGAAGCAAAATTATACAGTTCTCCGACGGTGAATATCTTTACACCGAAACAGACGGACACAAGATAAAGTATGCCCTTAACTCCAAACCCACCGCATCATCCGATAAGGAAGAGGCAGTGCAGAAAAACGGCAGCGATTCCGTTTTTGACACAGAGCAGTTTCTGAGCGAGTTTTCCAGCTTTCTCGAAGCAGGTAAAATCAAGGAGCTGGGTCTTCTTTCGCCCATTGAAAAAGCGGCTGTAACGGATGTAAGCGTTGAAAACAATGTCTACACACTCAGCTTCTCCGATAAGCTTGTCCAGAAATATCTCAACATTATGATTGCAAACGAAACACAGAGTACAGACGTAGATACTCTGAATATAAATGAACTCAAGAATTTCAGATATACAGCGACAGTAAGCGGCGACATCGTAACAGACGTTGTATACAGCGGTGTAATCACAGTTGATGTGCCTGCTTCCCTTATGACATCAGGCGAAGCTGCAAGCTATGAAATGGAGCTTGAAATAGCTATTACCTTTGTAAATCCCGGTGAAGCAGTTGAGGTTGAAATTCCCTCTACTGACGGCTACGAAGAGGTATAAAATCTGAAAGGATTCCGACGTATGAGTACAAATAATCCAACCGAAATCAGAATTGTCGACCGACAGTCTCTTATCCATCTGGGAAGTCTTGACTCCTTTGATATTACCGAGGGCGGCAAGAAGGCGGCACGTCTTATTCTTGAATATCTTGACAGCAAAAAGGAAGCAAAGCTGAAAAAAGCCATAAAAATCTACGACGAAATTATTCCCAACGAAAATTTCGGCGGAGAGTATACTGCACTGGAATGGCTCTGCAAATATTTCCTCGCCGATGAAGAAAAGAAGCCTGAGCTTATAAGCCGTCCCATGGTGAACAGCTTTTACAGAATGATGTCCGACAACGATTTTGACAATCTGAGAACATATCTTAAATATAAGTATCACATTGTTGAATACGGCCCCGGCGACAATACTGAAATGAAAGCACGTATGCGTTTTCTGGAGGATTACATACTTTTCAGCAATCCCGACCGTGAACGTTGGGAAACAACCCGTGAAAACATTGAAAAATTTAATCTTGAAAGGGGAATGAGAATTGCGGATGTAGGCTGCGGCCCCGGGTATTATTCATTCCGATTTGCGGATGTTGTAGGGGACGAGGGAAAAGTCTATGCCATTGAAACAAATCCCCGTCACCTTGAATATCTGAGAAATTATGTTTCGGATTATAAAATCGACAACGTAGAGGTTGTTGAAAGTACTTTCGAGGGAATAGGTCTGTCAAAGGATATCCGTGTTGATGTTGTGTATATCTGCTCTCTCTATCACAATGTATATGCTGCATTCACCGATGCCGAGCGTGACAGCTTCGTAGGAAGCATAAGAACTGCACTGGGTGAAAAGGGACGGCTTATAATTGTTGACAATGACCTTGTAACCGAAAACGAGCTTCCGTATCACGGGCCTTATGTAAACAAGGATATGCTTATAAGTCAGCTGTGGTATTATGGCTTTAAGCTTACCGACGCATTCCAGTTTACGCCCCAGAGATACGTGCTGCTTTTCGATATGGTTGATATTCCCGAAAGCAAGGGAGAAACAGGTATGAACGGTGATGATATCATTACCGTCAATTCACCTGCTTCCCTTGTCCGTTACAGGATAATAGGCACATCAACCTCAGGCTACACAGCACGAGGAAAGAAAATAGGACGTGTTATGTACGAGGGCTTTGCGGAAAACAATGAAGAAAAGCTCCGCACTGCATACGAGGGTTTTGATAAGCTTTATCCCCTTGAGCGTGTAGGCGACGATTATACGGCTCTTATGTGGTTTATAAGCTATCGCCTTGCCGATGAAGAAACACGCAGAAAAATGACCTGCGACAGCCTGACGTCATTTTATTGCAGATATTTTGCTGAGAATGATTTTGACAGGCTTAAAACATATCTTTTCTACAAGTTCCATCTTGAGCTTCCCGATCCTGAGGATGCATCGGACGATACGAACTTTGAATACAACGGAAAGGATTTTTCTATCTGTACTCTCAATGAGTGGAACGAGTTCCTTGTATTCAACAATCCCAACAGATTCATGTGGGAAAAGACTGATGAAATGCTGAAGTTCATCAATATCAGGGAAAATGAAACCGTTGCAGATATCGGCTGCGGCGGCGGATATTTCTCATGGCAGTTTTCAAAGGCTGTGGATAATGGCGGAAAGGTTTACGCAACCGAAATCAACAAGGACGCACTTGGCTATCTCGAAAGCTTTGCAAAGGAAAACGGTACAACAAACATTTTCCCGATGGTTGCAAAGATGAATGATGCCTGCCTACCTGAAAACAGTATTGATACAGTGTTCATGTGTTCCATGTATCACGCCGTGTATATCACTGATATTGAATTTGTAAAGGATGATTTTATCGCCAGCCTTCATAAGGCATTGAAAAAGGATGGCAGACTTGTTATCGTTGACAACAATATCACTGAAAACGGTGTTCCGTCCTATTATGGTCCCGGAATTATGCCCGGACTTATAATTGCTCAGCTCAAGCATTACGGCTTTAAGCTTCTTGATTCTCTTTATCTTATACCACAGAGATTTGTTCTTGTGTTCGGACAGGACGAAAACTATGTCCCTCCTAAAAAGAAAGAAAGTGAGAAGAAGAAAAATGCAAGGAATAAACCTCCGCAGTTACAGTGACTATAAAAACGAGCCGCAGGAAGACGTTTTTTTTAGTGTAAGCAGACGAGGCGGTGCATCCGCATTTGCAGTTGCATATCCCACAGCAGACAGCCGAAGTCATGCCGCCTGCGAAAATATAGTAGGCGTTGTGACTGACAGCTTTGTACGCCGTCCGTCCTTATGTGATGAGGCAATGCAGGGTATTTCAGGCTTTGCCAATGAGTCGGTATACAGCCTGCAGGATCCTGAAAAAAAGTTTTTTGCAGACTGTGCAATGCTTTACATTTTCAAAAACAGAATGCGCTGTACCGCATTCGGAAGTGCAGCAGTGTATCATTTCAGCAATGGCATTCTTCAGCATATTTATGACGGCGCGGCAAACAGGCTTCCAGGCAAATCTCTGAAGTTTTCCGTTGCTTGTGAACCCGATACAGCAATCCCGAGAGGAGAAAATGCATTCTTTATTTTCAGCGGAAGAGAAACGTTCTGTCCCGATACAGATACGCTTGCGGCTGCACTTGCCGCTTCGGGAGATGCAGAGGAATGGATTTCAGCACTGAAGCTGGAAGAAAAGAACAGCCGATGCAGCGTTATGGCAGTTATACTGCCTGAAAAACGCCTGTTTTCTTTCGGTTTTAAGAAAGGAAAGAAGAAATGATAGATAAGCTGACTGACAGAAAAACAATCCTGCGTTTTCTGGGACTTTTGGGTGCGGTGCTTTCGGTAGTACTGTCCTGCTGTCTCAGTGTTGACGGATTATCGGCACAGGCACTTCGCACCTTCGGCGTGCTTGTGGCGGCATTGTTTCTTCTGGTGTTTGAAACCTTCAATGTCTGCGTTTCCTGTATGCTCTCCTGTGCAATGCTTTTTGCAGCTGGCTGTGTTGACAATATTGCAGCTGCCTTCAGCGGCTTTACAAATCATATAATCTATTTTACAACCGCCTCCTTCGGAATATCTCTGGCATTTCAGAAATCGGCACTCAGTAGGCTTTTTCTCAGGGCAGTAATGGGTAGAAAAAAACGTAAAGTAAAAACAGTAGTTTTCATTTTTATGTTTTGTTCTGCCATGCTTTCTTCTATAATGTCAAATGTTGCGGCGGTAGTTATTTTCATTCCGTTTGCCGAGCATTTCCTGTCCTTTTATAAGGATGAAACAAAACGCAGGCAGACCTCCCGATGTATGATGATAAGCCTTGCCGTTTCGGCGATGATAGGCGGAATGATGACTCCTGCAGGCTCAAGCATGAACCTTATTGCAGGTGATATGCTGGAAACCCACGCAGGCATTACCGTGAGATTCATTGACTGGGTGCTGATAGGTATGCCGCTGGCATTTATAGTGCTTATTACGGCATTCATAGTTATAACTGCCGTATATCCGCCTGCCGTTGTTTCTGATGAGGAAATGACCGGGTATACTGATGAAATATCACAAAAGCCTGTAATAGCCTTCAGGGATGTCTATACAGCGGTTGTGATCCTCGGTGTTGTAGCCACTTGGGTTATCAGCTCATGGATTCCTGCTATAAATATTACGGTTACTTCAATTGCTGGGCTTGCGCTTCTGTTTATGCCGAAGCTCAGCGTTATGACAGGGGAAGAGTTCCTTCATTCCATAAGCTGGCCTACATTCTTTGTTGCTGGAAGCCTTATAACAATTGCAAATACAGCAACCTCAACAGGCTTATGCCGTTTTTTCACAGGACTGTTGTTTCCTGAAAATGCCGTATTTTCTGAATTTTTTGCAATAATGCTGATATCGGCGATAACCTTTGTTTTTATGGCGTTTCTGCCCTCTGCACCTGCCGTAATCACAATACTTTCTCCCCTTATAATTACCTTTGCACAGGAAAACGGCTTTGACCCATATGCACTTGTCATGGCAAGTGCGCTGTGCGTATCCAATATATATCTGTTTCCTCTGGATGCACCGCTGGTTGTGGCGTATGATAAAAAAGCTTTCACGATGTTTGAGCTTCCGAGGGCAACTGTCTGGATACAGCTTATTATGATTTTGATTGTTCCTTTATGGATAACATTTATTTTTGGCGTTGTATTTTAAATTTTTATCGGCGGAAAGGAAATATCTGCAATGGATAACAGAAAAAGGAAATTAATTGAACATGCGGAAGAGGTTTTTGAGAAAGTGGACGAATACCGCCGTCTTGGACTTGTATGCGATGACGGTGATTTTGTACCATCTGTCCACTATCCTCCCATAACACAATATCCCGACAGGGACGCTGAAGCCTGCCTCAGTGACTACGTATACCCTGAGGATGATTGTATGGATTTATATATCCATATTCCCTTCTGCCTCAGACATTGCATATTCTGTCATTATCCCGGAATGGTGGGTGAATGCAGGGAAGAAAAGGAAAAATACATAAGTTATCTTATAAGGGAAATAGATCTTTACCTTGAACGCTTCGGAAAGAAAAAGATAAAGCCCCGTTCAATTCTTCTTGGCGGTGGAACACCTACATATCTTCCGCCTGTGCTTCTGGATTATTTCCTCACTGAGCTGGATAAAAGGCTGGATATGTCGGTTTGTAAGCAGTACAACGTAGACCATGACCCCAACTCCCTTTTCGGCGAAGAGGGAACACAGCGTCTTGAAATTATGAAAAGACATGGTATTACAAGGCTTACAATCGGTATCCAGTCTCTTGATGACAATGTTCTGAAAATTATGAACCGCCCCCATAATTCCGAGCAGGCAATTGAAGCAGTAAAGAAAGCGGTAGATTTCGGTTTCGATGTTAATATTGAATTTATTTACGGACATCCAGGTGAAAATCTTGAAAACTGGATTGAAGTAATGGATAAAGCGGTACAGCTTCCTGTAGGAGAGATACAGATTTACCGTCTCAAAGTGCAGTCCTATGGGGATAAGCAGGGTGTTATCAACACCTATGCAAGAGGTGACCGCAGTATTGATATTCCCGATTTCAGGACAACAATGATGATGAAGCAGATTGCAATTGACATTCTTGCAGAAAACGGATATTACGAAAATCTCCGCCGTGTGTATTCAAAGGATAAGAGGATTTTCTCCCACTACGCATACAATCAGTGCTGCAATCTCTATGACCAGGTAGGCTTCGGACTTACGGGCTTTTCAAGCTACCATGACCGTTTTGATATAAATACCCAGTATTTCAAAGAATACTATGAAAAGATAGACAGAGGTGAGCTTCCCATTACCCGAGGCTATACACGCCCGCTTGATGAGCAGATAAGATGGGCGATTGTACTGCCCCTCAAGAATCGTTCTGTTATAAAAGCGGATTTCTTAAAAAAGACAGGAGTCAATTTTGATGATGTCTTTAAGACTAAGGTTTCACTTCTCAAGGAATACGGGCTTCTTGAGGATAACGGAAGGGTTGTAAAGCTTACAGAAATGGGTTCGTTCCTTGCGGATGAGGTCTGCGAGATGTTCAATTCGGACATTTATAAGCCCTTCCCCAGAGAAAGATACGCAGAGGGTCCGCTTAATCCTTATCTGCATAATCAGGTGAATGATTAATATTAAATATTGAGGTGTGTTATGATTACAGTAAATGATAAAAAACTGTGTGAAGCGTGTTTTGCCGAGGTAGATTCCGATACCTGCGCCGAATGCGGTTTCAGAAAAAAGGATATTCGCAGCGACAACACCGTTCTGTCAATGGGAAGCGTGCTTGAGGACCGCTATCTTATAGGAAAGGTTATCGGAAAGGGCGGTTTCGGTATTACATATCTCGCCTATGATATGAAGCTAAGATGCAGAGTTGCCATCAAGGAGTATTTCCCGTACGGCGTAGCTGTCAGAGATAATGATATGACCACTGTTTCGGTATCTTCTGATGACTCTGCGTCTACTTTCAGGGAAGGGGCGGATAAATTCTATGAAGAAGCAAGACTCGTGGCAGGCTTCAACGGAAACCCGAATATTGTCAGCGTTTATGACTTCTTCTACGGCAATGATACTGTTTATTTCACAATGGGATATCTGCAGGGTATCACACTGAAAAAATATATTGCAGATAAGGGTATTCTCAGCACGTCAAAGGCAATACGGCTTGCAGATGATATCTGCAAGGCTCTTATGGCAGCTCACAGCGAAAATGTACTGCACCGAGATATTTCACCCGATAACATAATGGTCTGCTATGACGGTACAATAAAGCTTCTGGATTTTGGTGCAGCACGTCAGGTTTTCACCGATGAGTCAAGAAGTCTTTCTGTAATTCTGAAGCAGGGCTTTGCACCTCTCGAACAGTATCAGAAACGTGGTAAGCAGGGACCCTGGACGGATATCTACTCCCTTGGTGCAACAATTTATCATTCGCTTACAGGTGATGTAATTGATGACCCTATGAGTCGTCTTGATGATGATAACGAGTTCGTTTCAAACCGACATGGCATACATGAAGGTTTATGGAAGATAATTGTCAAGGCAACAATGCTTAAGCCGAAGGAAAGATATCAGGATGTTTTTGAGCTGAAGGAAGACCTTGACGGCCTGAATATTGCGCCCGAAGCGCTTATAAATGTGGACTACAGGACAAAAACACGCAAGAGTATGACCCGACAGAGTAATACTGAATCTGTACCTGCTTCTGTCAATGCTGTGATTTCCAAAAAGGAAACACGTGATAACAGTATCGGTGTAACCATGCCTGCAAAGGAAGAAGAAACCGATAAAATCGGTGTAACCATGCCTGCAAAGGAAGAAGAAACCGATAAAATCGGTGTAACCATGCCTGCAAAGGAAGAAGAAACCGATAAAATCGGTGTTACTATGCCTGCAAAGGAAGCGGTTGATGACAGAATTGGCGTTACAATTCCTGCAAAGGAAATAGCTGAGGATAAAATCGGTATTACAATGCCTGTCAGTAAACAAGCAGTCTCTGTGGAAGCTGCGCACAGCTCAGGTAAAAAGAAAACAGGTATTATTATAGGCGGTATTGCAGGTCTGGCAGTTCTTACTGCAGGAATAGCGGCAATCAGCGGTTTGTCAGCTGACAATAATGGTACAAATGAAGGCGGTGAAATTGTTACAGACGAAACTGAAGAAACTGTTGCTGAGGAAGAAACAGCAATTACAACAGAAGCCGTGATTACAACAGAAGCCGCAGAAACAATAGATACTGCTGAAACAAATACCGAAGAAAAACTGTTTATGTATTCGGAGAATAATGGCTCAATTACGATTGACAAATATTACGGAACAGAAAAGAATCTGGTAATACCTGCTGAAATTGACGGAGTACCTGTTACTGCTGTTGGTGCAAGCGCATTTGCAGGAAATACGGATATCGTAACTCTGACTATTCCCTCAGGTATTAAAAAAATCGGTATGCGTGCATTCTCAAATTGTGACAATCTCGAAGAAGTTGTTATAGTAGAGGGCGTTGAAATTATTGAAAATGATGCTTTCAATGACTGTGCAAGCCTTGAAAAAATAAATGTACCGAAATCCGTAAAGGAGATAGGCAACTGTGCTTTTGCAAACTGCCCGAAACTGGTATCTGTAACAATAAGCGAAGGAAGCAAAATGCTGGGAACAAATATGTTTTTCAATTGTGATTCGCTTGAAAAGGTCATACTTCCTGATTCGGTTGAATTAATTTCCGTGGGTGCTTTTGTGATTCTCTTATATTAGTAAGCGTTCCTGCCGAAGCACAATTCGGTATGGATGCGTTCTATTCGTCTGATTCCGTTGAGGTTGTAAGACGTAAGTCCACAACTGCCGAGACAACCACCGCAATAACAACTGCAACGGAAACCTCTGCAGTTACTGCATCATCTGCTGCTTCCACCACCGCTGCGGCAACTGCCGGAACATCAGCAGCCACCACAACCAGACCGCCCGCAACCACCACAACCGGACAGATAACAACAACAACCAAAACCACCACAACCACGACAACCGCCAAAGTTACCACGACCACGACGGAAGCGGATGTAACGCAGGTGAAGAATAAGGAATACACCCTTGTTGTTGATTACAATACAGGCAAAAAATATACAGGTAAATATACAGGCGGCTGGAAAAACGGCAAGCCTGAGGGCGAGGGTAAGTTCGTAGCTTCAGATGTAGTGAATTCGGCAGGAGAAAAATATAAATACACCTACGAGGGCAAGTGGAGCAAGGGCGAAAGAAACGGAAAAGGAAAAGAAACAGCTGATTTAGCAAGCGGTGATGTTATAGTTTTCGAGGGTACTTTTGAAAACGGAGTGTCACAGGGCGACGCGACTCAGAAAATGACCTTCAAGAACGGCGACGTATATACTGCAAAAGTAAGAGTGACTGATGGACATTTCACATACGTATATGAGATTATCTGTAAATTATCCGATGGCGGAACTGAAAAATATAAAGGTGAAGCAGCTTATTTTGAGGAAGACGCAACAACCTATTATCACGGTGACGGATATTATGAATATACATTCCCTGACGGTAGTCTTTATGTTTTCGAGGGCGAATTCAATAAGGCCATTTCTGTTGAAGGCGTTGAAGCATATACGGATAATTCAGGCTATACCTATGCTTTTGAAGGAAAATACGATAAAAACGGCTGGTGGAGCACAGGAAAACTGGTTGAAAAATATGAAAACGGCGTTGTAGTAACCTATGAAGGCGGATTCCAATATAACGAAAGTTCAGGCACTACCCAGTTCTCAGGTCATGGCTATTACACATGGAGCGACGGAAGCTATACGTGTATCTACGAGGGTCAGTTTGCCAACGGCGCTCAGAATGGACAGGGCAGGCAGGAGCAGATATATTCCGACGGCACTAAAAAAGTTTATGAGGGTCAGTTTGCATACGGCGCTATCTATGATGGCACTGTCTATGAATACAATTCCAGCGGTTCGCTCATCAGCTCAGGCGAGATTGTCGACGGTGTAATTCCGTAATCCGACTCGTTAAAATCAATATACGCCCCTGAAGGTGTTTCGCTTCAGGGGCGTATATTACTTTGCAAAAATCTGCAGATTTACATTGATTTTTTAAGGCGGAAATCTCAGGCTGTCCTTATTTCAAGCTGTCATTTGCTTATAAATTGTTCCGGATGCTTAATGGCAATTTTATCGTGCGGTCTGGAGAACATATGTGCACCGCCGTCAATGGTGCAATATTCCGCCTTGCGTTTATACGGTTCATTTTTATATGTTTCGTATGCTTGTACGGCATATCTGATATCAACGATTTTGTCCGCTGTTCCGTGAACAATCAGCACATCATTTTCAAAACCTCTGATTTCTTCAAAAGGGTTCATATTTATCACATCCGCAATGTAACATCTGCCCAGCTTCATAGGTCCGTAGCTTACCGTTATATATATCGGAAATAAAGCGCCTTTTCTGTATATGATAATTGAGCAGGGTATATCTGCTGCTTTTTAATTTTGTGCAGACTTAACAGTAATTGAAATTTTTTCAGT
>CAZGRB010000014.1:11174-20105 GCA_964527695.1 uncultured Ruminiclostridium sp. | reverse complement strand
TATTGCCATCTATTTTTATGTCAGCGCCGTCAAAATATCCATTAATATTTTCACCATTATGGCGCAAAAATTCTATAATATCCCATACGCCTTCAATATCGAAATTTTCAGCATCATATTTAGGATATATATCAACATTACCTGAGTTGAGACGTCTTCTGATTTTTTCCGCCGTTTCAATCAACAATGAATAAGGAACTCTTTTTTCCAATTCAAGCTGAAAAATAAGCGAATTTTTCTTTTCTTTATGTAAAATCGACAGAACCCTTCCGTCTGCAACAGCACTATCAAATTCCAATGTCCTGAATAACTTTTTTAAAACAACGGACATATTACCATTCCTTTCAATCAAAGTAACTCAATTTCTTTCATTAACTCATCAAGAAGCAAATCTTCGGGAACCTTACGCAGTATTTCCCCTTTCCTGAAAATCAGTCCTTCGCCATTTCCGCCGGCAATGCCGATATCAGCTTCTCTCGCTTCCCCTGGACCATTTACTACACAACCCATTACAGCAATTTTAATATCTTTATCTATATTTCTTGTTGCATTTTCAACCTTTTCGGCAAGACTGATAAGGTCAATTTTTGTTCTCCCACAAGTAGGGCATGAAACAATGTTAACACCGCCGCCTATGCCGATTGCCTTGAGAATATCCTTAGCTGCATATATTTCACGCACAGGGTCTGCTGTAAGTGAAACACGGATTGTATCACCTATTCCGTCACACAGCAACGAACCAATTCCTATGGAGGATTTGATTATCCCCATACGTTCAGTACCCGATTCGGTGACTCCGAGATGAAGCGGATAGTTACAACGCTGCGAAAGAAGACGATACGCATCAATTGTTGTTTTTACATCAGAAGACTTTATAGAAATGACAATATCGTCGAAATCAAACTTATTAAGAAGCTCAACGTGATACATGGCACTCTCGACAAAAGCCTCAGGAACAGGAGAACCATACTTTTCAAGCACTCTTTTTTCAAGCGAACCTGAATTCACACCAATACGAATGGGAATATTTCTGTTTCTGCAGGCTTTTACAACCTCATAAACCTTATCGTCACTTCCGATATTACCGGGATTAATTCTTATTTTATCCGCACCTGCGGCGGCGGCTTCAATTGCAATTTTATAATCAAAATGGATATCAGCAACAAGAGGAATGCCGACTTTTTCTTTTATTGCAGAGATAAGCTTGATATTCTCAACACGAGGCACAGCCGCCCTGACAATCTCGCAGCCTGCTGCTTCGAGTTCCTGCGACTGTTTTACACTTCCATCAATGTCATCGGCGGATTTATTGAGCATCGACTGAATATAAATTTTTCCGTCACCCAGTGTAATGTTACCAACCTTAACCTGTTTTTTCATACTATTCCCTTTCAATTAAGCGCCGCCTGTAAACAGGCGGGAAATATCATTGAATGTTACTATAATCATAAGAAGCATAAGTGCAGCAAATCCGATAAAATGAATTATTCCTTCCTTTTCTGCAGGAATAGGCTTTCTGCGTATTGCTTCAATCAGCAGAAACAGGAACCTTGCTCCGTCAAGAGCAGGAATAGGCAATAAATTCATAATACCGATATTTATAGTAATAAACGCAACAAGAACAACAAATTCATCTACACTCATCATATTATAAGCGTTACTCATTGTTGTAAGAGCGGCGACAGGACGGGAAAGGTCATTGATGCCGTATGTTCCAGTAACAAGATCATAAAGAGTAATCCATATCAATCTACCTTCAGTTAAAGCTGTGCGAAATGCAGCAGAAAAAACCGTTCCGACATTTTTTTCTTCAGGCTGAACTGCAAAGTCGATTATTATGCCTGCTGTTCTGTCTTCGGAGGTATTAAGCGCAAAAGGAACATCATCAAGAATTATACGTTCACCGTTACGGATAACTTCCATATCAAAAAAGACTCTGTCAGCGTTTTCATCAGCTTTTGCAGCAGTATTCTGAAAACAATAGGAAATATCCATAGTTGTCCAGATAGCCATATCGTTTATCTCTACAATCTCATCACCCTGCATGAGCTTTTCAGATGAAACAGAATTTTCATAGAACAAGGAAACCTTTGTAGTTGCAATTTTTTCACCGATGCTTACACTCACTATGCATACTAAAAGGCCGAGAACAAGATTCATAAATGCACCTGCAACAATAACAATCATGCGCTGCCACACAGGTTTATTTCTGAAAGAATTGGGGTCGTCGCTCTCAAAATCCTCTCCTAACTGAACTGCACCGCCGATAGGCAGAAGACGAAAGGAAAACAATGTGTTCTTACCCTGGATTTTAAAAAGTCTCGGTCCCATGCCGATAGTAAATTCATCAACATTCATCTTGAATATTCTGGCTGTGATATAATGGCCGAATTCATGAATGATTATAATTGAAAAAAAGACAAGAATAGTAATAACAATATCCATGAAAATCCTTTCCTATGCACGGATTCTGTCTGCAACAAACGCACGTGCAGCTTCGTCTGTTTCGGCGATAATATCAAGGTCAAGCTTATCTGTTTTCTCTACATATTCAAGAGCTTCGCCGACAAGCTCAGGTATGCGGTAAAAAGAAATTTTATCCTTTAAAAATGCTTCAACAGCAGCCTCGTTAGCGGAATTCATTATACAGGGAACATTACCTCCCTGTAATATGGAATCTCTGGCATATTTAAGGCATACAAAAGTTTCTTCATCGGGTCTATCAAAAGTAAGTTTACCCACATCAAGCAAGGATAATTTATCAGAACAAGAATTAATCCTGTTTGGATATGTCAGCGCAAACTGTATCGGTATTTTCATATCAGGAACACCTAATTGTGCGATAACAGCACCGTCTTCAAACTCAACAGCTGAATGAACAATACTCTGACGGTGAACAACAACTTCAACCTGTTCCGGTCGTACCCCGAAAAACCATACGGCTTCAATAAGCTCCAATCCCTTGTTCATTAAAGTAGCGCTGTCGGTTGTAATTTTTTGTCCCATACTCCAGTTGGGATGCTTCAGTGCCTGCGCCTTGGTGACTTTTCTGAGTTGTTCGGAATTATAACCGAAAAACGGTCCTCCCGAAGCGGTGAGAATAATTTTTTTAATTCTGTTTTCATCATTACCCATCAGACACTGAAAAATAGCTGAGTGTTCACTATCAATAGGAAGTATTTTAGCATTTTTCCTCGCCGCTGCTTCCGTTACTATTGAACCGCCCACAACCATAGTCTCTTTATTTGCAAGTCCGATATCATTACCTGCTTCAATAGCAGCAAGCGTAGGTCTGAGTCCGACCATACCCACAACGGAATTTACAACTGTATCACATTTGACAGAAGCAAGCTCACAAAGTCCGTCATCCCCTTTGAGAAACTTTGTATTCATATCCGCAAGACGAATTTTTAAATCGGAATACGCTTCGTCTGTTCTTACACATGTGAATTCAGGAACAAATTCCCTTGCCTGTTCCTCCAGAAGTGCAGTATTTGAGTTGGCAGATATAGCACGCACTTTATAACCATGCATTCTTGCAACATCCAATGTCTGTGTTCCGATTGAGCCGGTAGAACCTAATACAACAATTTCTTTCATATAAACGAATAATGCCGAGCGAGCCCGGCATACCTCCATAAAATATTATACTGGATTAATAGGAAAAACAATCTGAAATGCAAGATAGATAAACGGTGCAACAAAAATTACACTGTCAAATCTATCCATAATTCCGCCATGACCAGGTAAAATATTTCCAAAATCCTTAATACCATACTGCCTCTTTAAAAGCGATGCGGACAAATCGCCCAGAACACCTATCGGTGAACTCAATAAAGCTATTATAGTAAGTGCAGGAACATTTACAGTAAAGTTATGCTGACCGGAAAAAACAACATCCCAGCCTTCATATCCATAAGCAAGTAACAATCCGAATAAACCCGCAAAAAACACACCGCCAAAAAAGCCCTCCCAGGTTTTCTTGGGACTTATATTTGGACATAGTTTATGTTTTCCGAGGAATGTTCCGACAAAATAAGCTCCACCATCAGAAATCCATGTGCATACCAAGGTATAAACAATAAAGAATATACCGTGTTCAGGATATCTGAACATAAAGAACGCAAGTGTTGAAATTCCAAGAGGAACGCATACAGTGACAAAACAGATAAGTGCAAACTCTTCAAATTTTACATTCTTGTGATTGCAAAGCATTGCACAGAACATTGCAATAAGATAGATAAAACCGATAATTACAAAGTTCTTCTTCACCTCGTCATAGCAGAATACCAACGGCATGACAAAAGAAAATACAATACTTATAACGGAAACCGCCTTATGCTCATTATATTTAGACGCCGAAAGTATTTCATGAACAGCTATTACTGACAGCAGTGCTGTAACACCAGCGAGAATATGAGGGTTATTGAGATATAATATAAATATGCCTATCGGAATTCCGACAGCAGCAGTAATAAGTCTTTTAACCATAAATTAAATCCTTTTCATTTGCCTTTGATTTATCAGATTCCGCCAAAACGACGATTTCTTCGGGAATACTCCTTGATTGAAGCTTCAAGGTCATTTTTTTCAAAATCTGGCCATAATACATCCAAAAACACATATTCGGCATAAGCTGCCTGCCATATAAGAAAATTGGATAAGCGCTGTTCACCGCTCGGTCTGATAATCAGATCAACATCAGGCAAACCACTTGTATACAGATGTTCGTTGATTAACTGTTCGTTGATATTGTCAGCAGGAATTCCCTTGGAAACAATTTCCCTGACGGCGTGAACAATATCGTCACGTCCGCCATAATTAATAGCTATGCAGCATACAATTCCATTATTCTCAGCAGACGCCTCTGAAACAATCCTTATCTTACGTTTCAACTCATCAGACAAAGGTTCAGAATTGCCAAGAAATACAAATTTTGCATTTTCGTCAGTCATTTTCATTGCATCATCAAGATACTGACTGAACAATTTCATTATTGCATCAACTTCGCTTTTAGGACGCTTCCAATTCTCCGTTGAAAATGCATAGAATGTAACGCATTCCACGCCCATATCCCTGCAATATCCTACACATTTTCTGAATGTCTTTGCCCCCTGAACATGACCAGCAGTACGTGGAAGTCCGCGTTTTTTTGCCCATCTGCCGTTTCCGTCCATAATAATTCCTATATGTCTGGGAATCAGTAATTCTTCATTTAATTCAGGCATATACCGAACCTTCACTTTCAGTTTTATTTGCTGAAAAATAAAGCTGTACCGCACAATTATTATTGTGCGGAAACAGCATTATATACCGGATTAAACGGTCATTATTTCCTTTTCCTTGTCAGCGCAGATTTTATCAATCTTATCGCAGAACTTATCTGTTAATGTCTGAGCCTTCTTTTCGCCGTCCTTAACATCATCTTCTGTAATTTCACTATTCTTTTTCATTGTCTTGAACTTATCAATAGCATCACGGCGGGCATTACGGATTGTAACCTTCGCTTCTTCACCGTTCTTCTTTACCTGCTTGCAGAGTTCCTTTCTGCGTTCCTCTGTAAGCTGAGGAAATACAAGGCGAAGAGCCTTACCGTCATTTGTGGGAACAATACCGATATCACTTGCTAAAATAGCCTTTTCAATCGCCTTGATAGATGTCGCATCCCAGGGCTGAATAACAAGAATTCTTGCTTCAGATACAGAAACAGCAGCCATTGCATTAATCTGTGTAGGCACACCGTAATAATCAACCTGAATCTTATCAAGGACAGCAGGGTTGGCTCTGCCCGCTCTGATAGTTGCGAATTCATTTTCAAGCGCTCTTATGCACTTTTCCATTTTCTGTTCAGTAAGATTAAGTGTTTCTTTCATGATATTTATTCCTTTCGTTCAATTAATTCTGATTGCTTACAAGTGTTCCGACCTTCTCGCCCATAACAGCATCATAAATATTGTCAGGTCTGTGAAGATCAAATACAATTAACGGAATATTATTATCTATGCACATTGCGGCAGCTGTTCCATCAAGAACACGCAGACCGTTTACAAGAATATCCTTGTGCTTGAGTGTTTCATATTTAACGGCATCATCAAACTTCAGAGGATCCTTATCATAAACGCCGTCAACCATTGTAGCCTTAAGTACAATATCCATATTGAGCTCAGCAGCTCTTAATGCAGCAGCAGAATCTGTGGAGAAGAACGGGTTACCTGTTCCGCAACCGAAAATAACAATTCTTCCCTTTTCAAAGTTTCTGATTGCCTTCTCTCTGATATAGGGTTCGCAGATTGCATTCATTGCAATAGCTGACATTACACGTACTTCACAGCCAAGATTCTTAAGAGCATCTCCAACAGCAAGAGCATTCATAGTTGTGGCAAGCATACCTATATGGTCGGCAGTGACTCTGTCCATATTTTCACTTGAACGTCCACGCCAGAAATTACCTCCGCCGACAACAATACCAATTTCAACGCCCTCGTCATAACAACGCTTTACGCTCTGACATATCGTGTTTATAGTAGGAAGATCAAGACCTGTTTTCTTATCGCCCGCAAGAGCTTCACCGCTTAGTTTAAGTAAAATTCTTTTATATTTTGGTGCCATTTCTGTTATTCCTTTCCCATTAATAATTAAGAACTCTTATAGTACCGATTACATCAAGCTGACTGCACTTTTCGGCAAACACTTTTTCGTTAATTATATCAGTTATAAAAGCGACCTCACCGTCAGGTGCGTTTTCACGGGATAAGTAACGCACATTGCCGAAAATACTTTCAACAAGAGATTTATCAGCATTTGCACGCACATAGAAGCTATTGATAATTTCGCTTTCAGGAACAATGAAATCCTGTTTGCTGTCTTCCCAGCTCATCATTCTTGTGGTTGATTTTTCCTTTGCGGCAATTATTACATCCGAAACTACCGCACTTGCCGTAGGAAGCTTGCCTGCCCCTTTCCCGTAGAAAACAACATCACCCGTTGCGTCACCACGGACAAGGATAGCATTGAATACATCATTTACACCTGCAAGCTGACTTTCTCCGTCAATAACTGCAGGACAGGTCATTACAGTAACCTTGCCATCATTTTCTGATGCATAACCGATAAGCTTTATTACTGCGCCGGAACTTTCACAGTATTTAACATCTTCAAGAGTAATTTTCGTAATACCTTCTGTGTGGATATTGTCGGGATAAACGTGCTTCCCGAACGCAAGAGATGAAAGAATGCAGATTTTCCTGCAGGTATCGTGACCTTCAACATCAGCGGTAGGATCCTTTTCTGCATAGCCGAGTTCCTGTGCAATCTTAAGAGCCTCATCAAAACCCATACCCTCTTTAATCATCTTAGTGAGGATAAAGTTTGTTGTGCCGTTGAGAATACCTGCGATTTCATCAATTTTATTAGCGGAAAGACACTGATTAAGGGGACGGATAATCGGAATACCGCCGCCCACACTCGCTTCAAAGAAAAAGTTCACGTTTTTTTCACGTGCGATGCCGAGAAGCTCAGCACCGTAAGCAGCTACAAGCTCCTTATTGGAAGTAACGACGCTCTTTCCTGCTTCAAGAGAAGACTTTACATAGGGATAAGCGAATTTAACACCACCGAGAACTTCTACAACTATATCAACCTCAGGGTCGTTAACTATATCATCAAAACTCTTGGTGAACTTATCGGCATAGGGACTATCCGGAAAATCTCTTAAATCAAGGATATATTTTACCTCATAATCTTCGCCGATTTTCTTTTCAATCGATTCCTTATGATTATAAAGAATCTCAACAGTTCCGGAACCGACAACTCCGTAACCCAATACTGCTATGTTTTTCATATAACTATTTCCTTCCTGTTATAGTCAATTCAATTTATTATAGCACATTTTGACAATAAATACAAGTCCATTTTATAATTTTTTGAAAAAATATAGCCTGCGAAAATCTGACGCAGGCTATATTCATATCAATCTGCTGAAGGGGCTTTCCAAAAACAGCCTTTGTGGAAATTCTCATTTCCCAGCGGCTTTGCTGTAAGGCGGAAAATCACACAACCATCGGGGCAAACGACAGTTTTACTGTATTTACTGTCACCGCCAAGATTCGTAAGATCTCCGCCGCTTCTGACCGCCTCCATAATCGGATATAACTGAATCATCGCTTTACTGCAGATGCCATAACCCATATCATTCACGGGACAACCATAGGTACATCGGTACTTGTCACCTATTTCTTCACCGTTTCTGCAATAATTTTCCGTTTTATTGCCCTGAAGAAATCCCGAAACTTCTATTTCAAATTCATATTCCTCGTCATACCACTTTTTCATCTTATCTCTCCCCCAGAATTTTTTTCAAATACTTGCCTGTATATGATTTTTTGCAGACAGCAATTTCTTCAGGTGTTCCTGTTGCAACAACTGTTCCACCGCCGTTACCTCCTTCGGGGCCTAAGTCTATAATATAATCAGCAGTCTTGATTACATCAAGATTGTGCTCTATAACAATAATTGTATTGCCACCAGAAGCAAGCTTCTGCAGAACCTCAATAAGCTTATGAACATCCGCCGTGTGTAGACCTGTGGTTGGTTCATCAAGAATATATACGGTTTTTCCCGTCGGACGTTTTGAAAGCTCAGTCGCAAGCTTTACACGCTGAGCCTCACCGCCTGAAAGAGTCGTGGATGACTGACCGATTTTAACATAACCAAGACCCACATCGCAAAGCGTCTGAAGCTTACGGGAAATCTTTGGGAGATTTTCAAAAAATTTAAGGCCTTCCTCTACCGTCATTTCCAGAACATCATGAATGTTCTTTCCTTTATACTTCACTTCAAGGGTTTCCCTGTTGTATCGTCTTCCCTTGCAGACCTCGCATGGAACAAAAATATCGGGCAGGAAGTGCATCTCGATTTTTACAATACCATCAC
>CAZGRB010000014.1:0-11164 GCA_964527695.1 uncultured Ruminiclostridium sp. | reverse complement strand
ATCACCCTCGCAGGCTTCACAGCGACCACCCTTTACATTGAAGGAGAAACGTCCCGTTCCATATCCACGCATCTTCGCGTCATTTGTTGAAGCGAAAAGGTCACGTATATCAGTGAAAAGGCCTGTATATGTGGCAGGGTTTGAACGAGGAGTTCTTCCTATAGGTGCCTGGTCTATGGCGATTATCTTGTCCAGCTGCTCGACACCTTCCATCGAATCATAAGAGCCGGGCTTTGTCTTTGCACGATTCAGCTTTGCAGCAAGGGTTTTATACAATATTTCATTGACAAACGAGCTTTTACCGCTGCCCGAAACGCCCGTGACACAGGTAAACAAACCAAGCGGAATATCAATATCAATATTTTTCAGGTTATTCTCCTTAGCACCTTTGACCTTAAGCCATCTGCCGTCAGGTTTTCTTCGTTCAGCTGGAACAGGAATGAATTTCTTACGGCTAAGATACTGACCTGTTATTGATTTTTTACATTTTTTGATGTCATCAGCGGTGCCTGTGCACACAACCTCGCCACCATGAACACCTGCACCGGGGCCGATATCTACGATATAATCTGCTGCAAGCATTGTATCTTCATCGTGCTCTACAACAATTACTGTATTGCCCATATCTCGAAGATGTTTAAGCGTTCCAATAAGTTTATCATTGTCACGCTGGTGCAGACCGATGCTGGGCTCGTCAAGAATATAGAGAACACCCATAAGGGAACTGCCTATCTGGGTAGCGAGCCTGATTCTCTGACTTTCACCGCCTGATAACGTACCTGCTGAGCGGGAAAGTGTAAGATAGTCAAGTCCGACGCTCTTAAGAAAATCAAGCCTCTCACGTATTTCCTTCAATATGCGTTCACCTATGAGCGCATCACGTTCTGAGAGTTTCATATTGTCTATAAAATCAATAGCTTCAGAAATACTCATTTTACAGAAATCGCTTATATTTATACCGTTTACCGTTACAGCCAGTGATTCTTTTTTTAGTCTTTCGCCGTGACAATCAGGACAAATCATATCACACATATAATTATTCTCAATATCATCACGTGAATAACTGCTGCCGGAATCCTTATAACGGCGTTCGAGGTTATTGATAACGCCTTCAAAATCAGAAAACCTGTAACCGCCGCCGAAAGAATCAATTACATCCACACGGATTTTTTCGCCGCCTGTACCATAAAGAAAAATACCAAGTTCCTCAGGCTTAAGGTCTTTGATCGGTATGTCAAGCGAAATTCCATAGTGCTTAGAAATAGCCTTGTAATACATCATTGCTACAGAATCATCACTGAGAGTATTCCATCCGCTTGCCTTTATAGCGCCCTCGCGTATAGAAAGACTATCGTCAGGAATAACAAGGTTTATATCAACATTTTTAAACATTCCGAGACCAGTGCATCGTGGACAGGCTCCAAAAGGATTGTTGAACGAAAACATACGGGGCACAAGCTCATCAACACTTATATTATGGTCAGGACAGGCATAATTCTGAGAAAATTCAAGTTTTTTTCCGCCAATTACATCAATATGAATAAGTCCGTCTGTAAGCTTCCCTGCTGTTTCCAAGCTGTCAGAAAGACGTGAGTCCATCTCAGGTTTAACAACAAGTCTGTCAACAACAACCTCAATTGTATGCTTTATATTCTTTTCAAGTTTTATCTTTTCAGATAAATCGTACATAACATCATCGATTATAACTCTCACAAAGCCTTGCTTGCGTATACTGTCAAGTTCTTTCTGATATTCGCCTTTCCTTCCACGTGCAATAGGAGCGAGAACCTGAATTTTAGTACCTTCAGATAGAGTTTTGATCTGATCAACAATCTGGTCAATTGTCTGCTGACGTATTTCTTTTCCGCAGACGGGACAATGAGGTATACCTATTCTTGCATAAAGAAGTCGTAGATAGTCATAAATCTCTGTTACCGTACCTACCGTAGAACGAGGATTCTTTGAAGTTGTCTTCTGGTCAATTGAAATCGCAGGAGAAAGACCTTCTATACTTTCTACATTAGGCTTCTCCATCTGCCCCAGAAACATTCGTGCATATGACGAAAGACTCTCCATATAGCGCCGCTGTCCGTCAGCATAAATTGTATCGAATGCCAGAGAGGACTTGCCTGAACCTGAAAGCCCGGTCATTACAATGAGCTTATCTCTTGGTATAGTAAGGTCAATATTTTTAAGATTATGCTCCTTGGCACCTTTTATAACAATTTTATCGTTTGCCAATTTCATATTCCTTTCTTTTGATGTCTTTAATTTTCTTTAAGTTCTTTTATCTTATCACGGAAGTATGCTGCCTGCTCAAAATCAAGCACCTTTGCCGCTTCCTTCATCATTGCAGTATACTTTGCAATAAGTTTTTCTCTTTCCTGTCTTGCAAGCTTCTTATGCTTGTTCTTGCCGCTTTCCTCAGGTGCCGCAATATCAATTACATCACGCACTTCTTTAATAATTGTCTTGGGAACAATGTCATGCTCCTCATTATATTTCATCTGTATCTCTCGACGTCGGTTTGTCTCTTTGATAGCTCGTTCCATACTTTCAGTAACGCTGTCAGCGTACATAATAACCTGTCCGCCTGCATTACGCGCAGCACGTCCGATTGTCTGAATAAGAGAGGACTCACTTCTGAGGAAGCCTTCTTTATCTGCGTCAAGAATAACAACAAGAGAAACCTCAGGTATATCAAGTCCCTCTCTGAGAAGATTGATGCCGACAAGAACATCAAATTCACCCAGACGTAAGTCGCGTACAATTTCCATTCTCTCAATTGTATCAATATCATGATGCATATAACGGATTTTTATTTCAAGACGTTCAAGATATTTCGTCAGGTCTTCTGCCATCTTTTTGGTAAGAGTAGTGACAAGCACCCTTTCCTTGCGTTCAATCCGCTTATTTATCTCTGAAACAAGGTCTTCAATCTGTCCGTCAGTCGGCTTAACTATTATCTCTGGGTCAACAAGTCCCGTAGGTCTGATTACCTGTTCTGCTATAACCGATGCATGCTCTTTTTCAAAAGGTCCGGGAGTAGCGGAAACATAAACAGCCTGATTTATTTTCTCATAGAATTCGTCAAAATTAAGTGGTCTGTTATCATAAGCTGACGGCAGTCTGAAACCGTATTCTATCAGATTCTTTTTTCTTGCTGCGTCACCGCCGTGCATACCACGCACCTGCGGTAATGTCACATGGCTTTCATCAACAAGCAAAAGAAAATCTTCGGGAAAATGGTCGATAAGTGTTATGGGCGTACTACCTGCAGGTCTTCCTGATAGTATACGTGAGTAGTTCTCAATTCCTTTGCACATACCGATTTCACGCAACATTTCCATATCATACCGTGTACGCTCAGCAATTCTCTGCGCTTCAATAAGCCGGTGCGAGTTTGTGAACATCTCAACCTGTTGTTCCATTTCAGCTTCGATTTCTTCGAGAGCCTTATCCATTTTATCACGGCTGACTATATAATGCGAAGCAGGAAAGACGGCTGCATGAGTCAATTCTCTCTTTGCATGGCCCGTGACAACTTCAAATTCTGATATTCTGTCAATTTCATCACCAAAAAACTCAACACGAATAGCCGTATCGGCGGTTGCACCAGCCGGAAATATTTCAACCGTATCTCCACGAACACGGAATTTATTTCTTATAAAATTAATATCATTACGCTCATATTGCATTAAAATAAGCCTTTTCAATAAATCGTCACGGGAAATCTCCATACCTTTTCTGAGTGAAACAGTATTAGCACGGTATTCCTCAGGACTGCCAAGGCTGTAAATACAGGAAACGCTGGAAACAATAATTACATCCCTTCGCTCTGCAAGCGAAAAGGTCGCAGAATGGCGCAGACGGTCTATATCATCATTTATTGCACTGTCTTTTTCGATATAAGCATCCGTAGAAGGAATATATGCTTCAGGCTGGTAATAATCGTAATAGGAAACAAAATACTCAACTGCATTATCGGGAAAAAATTCACGAAATTCGCTGCATAACTGCGCAGCAAGAGTCTTATTGTGAGCAAGAACAAGCGTCGGGCGATTAACACGCTCTATAATATTTGCCATTGTAAATGTCTTACCCGAACCTGTAACGCCGAGCAGAACCTGTTCCTTTTCACCTCTGAGAATTCCGTCCGCAAGCTTGTCGATTGCCTGCGGCTGGTCTCCTGTAGGCTTATAAGATGATTTAAGAACAAATTTATCCATTTATTAATATAGCTCTCCCTTTTATAATGACGGATTATATATATCCATTTGCACGCATTGAAATGCTTCCTGTGCGGCCAACTATAATATGGTCAAGAAGTGTGATATCAATTCTGTTCATAATTTCTTCAAGCTCCGTTGTTGCGGCTATATCTGCACCTGACGGTAATGCCGAACCGTTAGGGTGATTGTGCGCTATCACAACTCTGCTGCAATTATTCCTTATAACAAAATCGGTAAATCTCCGAGTACTGAGTTCAACTTTTCCAATTGTTCCCTCAATAATAAGCTGTTCCTTAACCATATTAAGCTCATCATCTACCAGCATTGCTCTTATTTGCTCATCCTTGGCACCAAGAAAAACACCTTCATAATACTTCCTCAAATCTGAGGTATTATTTATATTCAGTATGCCATCCGTAAAGCTGGATGCACGAAGATAAACCCCTGAAAACATCTGAGCAAATTTAATCAGGCTTGCAGCATTTTCACCTATTCCGTTGACCTTGAGCAAATCATCATAATCTGCTTCAAGAACGCCTTTGAGAGTACCAAAATGCTGGATTAACCTGTGAGCGGTAGGATTTGTATCGCCGTTTGGAACGCCGTAGAAAAGCAGAAGCTCCAGGATCTGATGTTCGTTCAGTCCGTCAAGTCCATGCTCAAGCATTGCACTTTTCATTCTTTTACGATGACCCTGGTGGATATTTAAATCAGATACCATAAACCACTTCTCCTTAATTATTATTCCACGGAACAACCGCTGATTATTACCATTATTTTGTACCGAACACATTTTTCAGAATGTGTATACCCTCATATGATTTGCCAAGCATAGCCGCACCTATAATACCTGCATCATTGCCAAGGCTGCAGATACATATTTCGGTATTCTTGGCGCTGTTCTTTGAGTATACATTCTCTGCAACAAGCTTTTTCAGCGGCAATAAAAGTGTATCTCCTTCATTGCATACTCCGCCGCCGATACAGAGTATATCGGGCTGAAAAACATTTATTGTATTTGTAATGCCGCAGGCAAGATGCTTTATATAACGGTCAACAACTTCAATACCTGTATCATCAAGCATCTTAGCTGCATTAAACGCAGTTCTTGCACTGATTCTTCCATCAGCTTCAACGAGCTGCTTAATCTTGCTTTCAGGATGTGCTTCAGCAGCTTCACGTGTCATTCTTATAAGACCTGTTGCAGAAGAATAAGCTTCAAAGCAACCTTTTCTGCCACAGGTACATTCATAACCATCAACAACAATTACGGTATGTCCGATTTCGCCGCCTGCAAAATTGGAACCGCTGAATATTCTTCCGTTAATGATAATGCCAGCGCCTACACCCGTTCCAAGAGTAATTACAACAGCATTCTGTGCACCTTTAGCTGCACCTGCAAGATATTCGCCATACGCTGCAACATTGGCATCATTATCAATATATGTCTTTTTGTTGAATGCCTTTTCAATATCACTCAGCAAAGGCACATTAAGCCATCGAAGGTTGTTTGAATATTCAACTACGCCTGTTTCGGTATTACAGGTACCTGGACACCCGATGCCAATCCATCGGATATCATCAATTTCAAGCTTTGCATCGGCAATCGCAAGCTTTACTGTTTCAATTACATCCGCAAGTATTTCTTCATAAGTTCTGCCTATATTTGTTTTAAGCTTACCTTTTCCGACTATTTTGTAATTTTCATCAACAATACCTGTCGAAATGTTTGTTCCGCCGATATCAATACCAACATAATACTTCATAAGCAGCTCCTTTCAGAAATGAAAAAAATTATACAAGGTCTGTAGCAATGATTTCGCCATTGCCGCTGATTTCAATCTTACCATAACCTGCAGGGATAAAACAACTTTCACCCTTTTTAAGAACAATATCATTTATATTAAACGAACCGTCAAGGCAAAGAAGAGAGATGAACGAATCATCTGTTGCAATAATTTCAGCCTTATCAGCTATCTCGAGTTTATTTACATTGAAATATTCGCTTGTAGCAAGGAGAGTTGCGCTGTAGCCTTCCTTCTGAATCTTTTCACCCATAGGCTTTGTAGGACGAACAGGAGGTGTAAGCTGTGTAACTTCACACGCCTTTTCCACATGAAGCTCACGGGGTTTACCATCAGCGCCTACCCTGCCATAATCGTAAATTCTGTATGTAGTATTGGAATTCTGCTGAATTTCAGCAATAAGTATGCCTTTTCCTATTGCGTGGAGAGTACCTGCATCAATAAAGAACACATCTCCTTTATGAACAGGAACATTATTTGTAACTTCAAGGAGTGTATTGTCTGCAATTCGCTGTGCAAATTCCTCGCGGCTGATTTCCTTCTTAAAGCCATAAAGTAGTTCAGCGCCCTCTTCACAGTCAACAATATACCACATTTCTGTTTTACCGTATTCGCCCTCTACACGCATTGCGTAGTCATTATTGGGGTGAACCTGAACAGAAAGATTATCCTTGGCATCAATGAGCTTTATTAAAATCGGAAAATACTCAAAGCGTTCGCAATTTTTGCCAAGTACAGCTTTTCCGTTTATTTCAATATACTCAGCGAGCGTTCTGCCCGCAAATTCACCGTTAGCAATAACACTCTGACCATCCTTGTGACAGGAGAGTTCCCAGCTTTCAGCAAGTTTATCCTTATCTGATTTCTTACCGTATTCGTCTCTGAGTCTTGTACCTCCCCAAAGGTAATCCTTGCAGGGTGCATCCAGTTTCATAATATACATAATAATATTATCCTTTCGTTTTTAATATATTTAAATAATTATACCATAAAAATGCATAGATGTAAAGATAATTTTTATTCAATACAATCTATTTTTGCACTCATTTTGTTCGCTTAATTATATCACGTACGAACAAAAATGTCAAGGCATGAAAACTTAATATATTGACTTTACATGAATTTAATGATATAATTCAAAAAATCCCTGAAAAGGAAAACTTTTAAATGAATATCAGAACAAATTTCAGACACACAATTACTGCGTGCTATATCGGATATATAACTCAGGCAATAATAAATAACTTTATACCACTACTTTTTATTACATTTCATAACATATATGATATTCCGATTGAAAAAATCGGTCTGCTGGTTACTGTAAACTTCTTTACACAGCTTCTTGTTGACCTGATTGCCGCAAAAGCAGCTGACAGAATCGGATACCGCACTCTTATTGTCGCCGCTCATATTTTTGCAGTTATCGGTCTTGTATCGCTGGCAGTTGTGCCCGACCTGCTGCCTGACCCTTACATTGGAATCTGTTTTTCAATTATACTGTACGCAATAGGCGGCGGTCTCACTGAAGTTCTGATAAGCCCTATCGTTGAAGCTTGCCCCACAGACGGGAAATCAGCCGCAATGAGTCTGCTTCATTCATTTTACTGCTGGGGTTCGGTACTTGTTGTACTCGGGACAACCGTTTTCTTCTGCTTTTTCGGTACGGAAATGTGGAGAATTGCCGCCTGCATATGGGCGATAATCCCGCTTTTCAATATTTTCTATTTTTCCGTTGTTCCTATAAACAGTCTTAATCAGGACGGCGAAGGCCTCGGCGTGCGTCAGCTTATAAAATCGGGAACATTCCGTATTCTTGCCATATTTATGCTTTGCGCAGGCGCAAGCGAGCTTGCAATGAGTCAATGGGCATCCGCTTTTGCAGAAAGCGGATTGAATGTTTCCAAAACAATGGGTGATCTGCTCGGACCATGCTTCTTTGCAATTCTCATGGGCACATCAAGAATTGTTCATGCAAAGCTTGGAGAAAAAGTCGGTCTTGAAAAATATCTGAGTCTATCCGCGCTTGTCTGTGCAATAAGCTACCTGATTGCCGCTTTTTCACCCTTCCCTATTCTCTCGCTCATCGGCTGCGGCATCTGCGGTTTTTCCGTAGGAGCAATGTGGCCGGGCACATTCAGCCTTGCTACCGAAAAATGTCCAAAGGGAGGAACGGCAATGTTTGCACTTCTCGCTCTTGCGGGTGACTGTGGTTGTGGACTCGGACCTGCAGTTGTTGGTTTTGTTTCGGGAGCGCTTGATGATAATCTTAAACTCGGTATTGTTTCGGCAGTTGTTTTTCCGTTAATACTGTTTGCAGGACTAATGGCTACAAGAAAAAAACGATAATATAGGTAAAACCCGTGAATTACACATTCACGGGTTTTATTCATCATATAAATTCAATTCCTGCCTTGCTTAATCTTTTGCGCACCTTTTTTACTTTATTTTCAGAAAATACAGTTGCTGTTCCCTTGCGGATAATTTGTGCCTTGATGCCCCTCTTATGTGCTCCAAGTGCAGTTGAAGTGACACATCCGAATTCATCCAGACCGCAAATATGAAGCATATCGTAACCGTTATTTATGATTAATTCTCTGAGGCTCTTATTTGAAAGCGCATCACCAAACAATTTATCAAAACAGTAGTCAGAAACAATATCCAGTCCACTGTAAAGCTCTGCTCCCTCTGTTCCCGCAATCGAATAACCGAACAGCAATCGGTTTGTAGGCAGATTCTGAATTATATGGCGTATGTAGATAACATCATAGTTGTTTTCCTTATATTCATATATAAGTTCATTTACAGAAGAAACCAATTCATTAGTATTATATGAGAATATACTTTTTCTTTTTTCAAAAAGATAATCGTTCTGCATATCAATGACAAGCAACGCAATTTTCATATAAATTTCTCCTTCAATATCCAATTTGTTTAATTATACCACATAATTAAGCTAATGTCAATATAATTCATTTCTTACACTTTACCACATCATTCCAACCCTCTGTATATTGCACCAAAACCGATTTTAAAAACAAATATTTTCAGCTATTTAGCCAAGTTGAAATCTTACGCTTTATATGCTATAATATTGTGGACTTTCG
The DNA here is from genome assembly GCA_964527695.1 of uncultured Ruminiclostridium sp. GTDB lineage: Bacteria > Bacillota > Clostridia > Oscillospirales > Ruminococcaceae > Ruminiclostridium_E. The sequence continues at coordinate 2,023 of CAZGRB010000014.1, read as the reverse complement.
GAAAGGAGCAGTCAATATGTGCTATACAACCGACTTTGCAAAGCTTCATGCTGAGCTTGAAAATAAAACAGTATCTTCCGACACCCTTGTTTCAAAGCAAGCGAGCAAGGAAGCAATCGAGCTTTTTAATTTTTTAAAGAGTATATACGGCCAAAAAGTCCTTTCAGGTCAGCAGTATCTCCAGCGTGATGAGCTTGAGGACATTGTCTACTGGCGTGTAACAGGCGAACTCCCTGCAGTAAGAGGCTATGACCTTATGGATATGGATAAGAAAAAGGGTGATGACCAGGTAAACCGTGCCGTTAAATGGGCAAAGGAAACAGGCTGTATCATTACTATGTACTGGCACTGGTATGCTCCCGATGATATAGATGATATGGAGAACTGCTGCTGGTCATTCTATTATAAAACAACATCATACAACCACAAAACCTCCTTTGATTTATTCAAGGCGGTCGAGCCAGGCACAAGAGAGTATGACTTTGTGGTTTCACGCATTGATAAGGCAGCAATGATGCTGAAAAAATTTGAAAATGAGCATATTCCTGTGCTGTTCAGACCTCTTCACGAGGCAAATGGCGACTGGTTCTGGTGGGGACGCAGAAAGGACTGCCCCGAGGAAAGTACAGAAGCCTATAAGAAACTCTGGTATATGATTTTTGACAGAATCGAAAATTATCATAAGCTTTCCAACATAATCTGGGTATGGAACGGACAGGATAAGAGTATGGCTGTTCACCCCAACACCTACGATATCTGCGGTGACGATATATACAGCCAGCTTCCCGATGACCACTCCTCTCAGAAAGAAAGATTTGACTATCTTGTTTCATATACCCACGGAAAAATGGCAACCCTCAGTGAGTGCGGATTTATTCCTGACCCTGACGAAATGGCGAAGGATAACGTGAAATGGTTGTGGTGGCTGCCCTGGTGGGGAAGCTTTGTTTATGCGGTTGAAGGCTGGAAACCGATTTTTGATGAAAAAAATTTACCTTTTTGCAACCAAAAGTATATGAGCGAAGTGTTCTTAACGAAAGCGCTTAAAAATGAGCGCTGTATCAATCTGTCAGACCTGCCCTTCTATAAGGGCTCTGAAAGCCTTCCCGAACGTTTTCGTGACGGAAGCCTACTTAAATAAAATAATAATCCCGTAAAACGGGAAAACGAAAGGAAACAAAAACAATGAGCAAGAAAATTTTAGCAGTAATTCTTACAGCAGCACTTATCGTAACAGCAGCTGCCTGCGGCGGCAACAACGAAGAAACAACAACTACTACAACAACTCCCGCTGAAACAACAACTGAAATCGTTGAAGATGTAACAGATGTTGAAGAAGAAGCAGAAGATGAAGAAGCAGACGCTCCCGCAGCCGAAGATGAAACAACAGAAGACGAAACAACAACTGACGGTGCAGCAAGCGATTTATCCTGCCAGGCTCTTTCCGATGTTGTAATCAATAGCGGTATTGAATTTCCCGCAATCGGTTTAGTTGAAGACGAAGCAATCCTTACAGATGTTCTCGGTTATGACCTCTCCCTCTTCTCCGAATACAGCATTACAATGCACATGATGAGTGCACACCTCATTGAACTTACAATTGTAAAGCCCGCTGACGGTCAGAAGGATGCAGCTCTCGAACACCTCAACAACCGTATGAACCAGCTCAAGACTGAAGTTGCTTTCTATCCTGAACAGCAGGAAACAGCTGACCAGACAGTTGTAGGCGAAGCAGGCGACTATTTATATCTCCTCTGCTGCAACGACGCCGCAAAGGCGGAAGAAGCTCTCAAGGCTGCAGTTGGTGCGTAATTAATTAGAAATTTAAGATTATTGACAAACAACCTCCGAGCAATTCGGAGGTTGTTGACTTTTATTCCTATTTCAGATATAATAGATAAAAATATAAGAGAGGAAATAAAAATGAAAGAAAAATTCAAAGTGCAAAAAGCACTGTTCGTTATAAATGAGTCCGAATATCAAACCGTGTAAATGGCAATAATACCCACAAGTAAATAAAAAC
>CAZGRB010000013.1:0-20163 GCA_964527695.1 uncultured Ruminiclostridium sp. | reverse complement strand
GCGGTGTTTTCTTCGGTGCGGGGCTTCTTGTATTTATAGAAGGAATGCTTCACAAGATATCCGATTGCACCCTCAACCTGCTTCAGGATAAATTTATCACCCGTAATGCGGTAAGCACAGATAAGACTCCACAATGAGCTTGCGTGACGGAGAATGTTGTAACCGGGGATAACCTTATGATAAATGGGATAGATGCCGTATTCAAATTTTCCGTTAAGGTCAAGCTGACCTGAAAGATATTCGGAAGATGTGGTAATTACATCAAGAGCGTTGCTCTTTTTAAACTTTTTCAGCACTCGTCTGCCGCGGTTGTGACCCTTCCAGTAAAGCTCGTAGGTCTTGTCATTCTCGTCGCAGAATGCACATCGGCAGTCAAAAACAATAACCTCATCGGGGATTGCGTCCAGCTTTATTCCGCAGGCAGAGGGAAGATATTTGTTGACCTGTTCCTTTTTAATTGTCTTTTCCTTGTAGGAAATCACACGGTTTCCGTTTATTTCAGCTTCAATCATTGCTGTTTTCAGCTCAGGGTCAAAGGAAATCCCCTTGCGGTAGAATTCATTGAAGCCTCCGGAGATTGTATCAATAAGCTTTTCAGCGGAAAGCTTCTCGGAACGGCACATTATATCAGCCTTTACCCATACAGGGCTATAGTCCTTTGAGGAGATGAATTTTACGGCCGCCTTGCAGGCTTCATGCCATGCCTTTGCAAGAGTCGTTTCTGTTCTGCGAACGACCTTTGCACGTGTATATGTATCGCATATTGAAAAAAACACCGTAAACATACCCTCAGTGCATAGAGAAGGCGCAATTATTGCCTCATACTCCTCAAAGGTTTTACCTGAAAGAAGCTTATTTAAGAGCAGTTCAGCCTTTCTGTTGAAATCAATAACACATATTTTCATAATGCACCTCCTCAAAAACGGCACAAATATACTTATTATAAGTATATCACAAATCCGCAGTTATTTCAAGTGCCGTAAGTCTAATTATATACAAAAAACCGCTTCCTTATGGAAGCGGTCATAAATAAGCAAATCCAGAGAAGGTTGAATTTCTTCTCTGGATTCAATTCTTATTCAGCTAATAAATCGGAATATTTACAGTTGATTAAATTATACGCACTTTCTTATATATAGCTTCGATTTCGTGTTTTGCACCTTTGAAGCTTGGCCATTCACCTATTCCTCCAAGTCCGTCATTGCAGCATCTCGGAATGATATGTATATGGAAATGAGGCAATGACTGACCTGCGGATTCATCATTTGCACTCATTATATCCACGCCATCATATCCGCAATTTTCAACCAAATGATTTGAAACTAATTTTACTGTGCTGATAATTGCGTTCAATGTATCATAATCACAATCAAGTATATTTTTGTAATGTTTTTTTGGAATTACCAAAATATGTCCGTCAACATCCTTTGCTATATCCATAAAGGATATTGTGCGTTCGTCTTCATATACATTCATACAAAGCTGTGCTCCGCTTGCAATTTTACAAAAAATGCAGTCTTCCATTTTGCAACCTCCTTTTTTGCTTAAAAATGCAAAATCCCATTTTCATCTAAATAGATTATAACAATAAACATCATAAAAGTCAATAACAAAAGCTGCGAAAAGCCACTTTTGACACAAATATCAAAAGTGGCTTTTTTAATGCTTATATACTGCTGTTTGACTTAAACAAACGATTCTGTCAATTAATATTATTCTTCTCTGAGGTTAAACTGTGCAACAAGCTCCTTTAACATGGAAGCCTGTCCCGAAAGTTCTTCGGAAGCGGCAGCAGATTCTTCGGAGGTAGCGGAGTTGTTCTGAACAACGGAGGAAATCTGATCGATACCTGTTGTAACCTGAGTAATTGCTTCTGCAGCACCCCTGGAGGATTCTGCAATTCTTGCGTTAAGCTCTGCAACAGCACCTGCAGCAGCAGCAACGCTATCCATTTTTTGTGCAACTTCATTTACAAGGCCATTACCCTTTTCAATGGAGTTTACAGTGTTTTCAATAAGGATTGTTGTATTGCTTGCAGCTTCTGCCGACTTACCTGCAAGATTTCTTACTTCGTCAGCAACAACTGCGAAGCCCTTACCTGCGTCGCCTGCTCTTGCGGCTTCAACAGCAGCGTTGAGCGCAAGGATATTTGTCTGGAAAGCAATGTCTTCAATTGCCTTGATAATCTTGTGGATTTCTTCGGAGGAATCACTGATTTCCTTCATAGCGCCCACAAGCTCGCCCATTCTTTCATTTGCTTCGCTAAGCTGTGAACCTGCAACGCCTGTTTTTGCGTTTGCTTCTGTTGCATCGGAAGCGTTGCTTACAATCATTTCAGAAATAAGGTTGATGGTTGCGGAAAGCTCCTGAATGGAGGAAGCCTGTTCGGTAGCGCCCTGAGAAAGAGCCTGCGCACCGCCGGAAACCTGTTCGGAGCCGCTTGCAACCTGACCGGAAGCAACGTTAATCTGTGCAAGAGTTCCGTTAAGCTGGGAAATAAAGCTCTTGAGGGAAACTATAATACGGTTGAAAATACCAACATAAATACTTTCATTTGCAATATTTACATTAAGGTTGCCTGCTGAAACTTCTTCAAGGACAACAGCAATATCGTCAATAACTGTACCTGTGTTTGCCGCAAGCTTCTTAAGTGATTCGCCCACTGCACCGATTTCATCTTTATCATCGTATGTAATTTCAATGTTGAAATCACCCTGAGTCATTTTTTCAGCTGCAACAGAAATTTCGGTAAGACCGATTCTGAACTTTCTTATGATATATACAGCCAATAATACGCCCACTATAACTTCTATTGCCGCCACAATAGAAATGACAATAATTGTAATCTCACACTGAGATGTTATATAAGCTATATTTTCTTCATTGAGAACCGCACCTGCTGCTCTTGCTTCCTCTACAAGCTCACTGTATTTGGAATAAAAAGTAGAAAGCGCATTAACTGAAATTGCGATTAAGAACAGGACAATAACAAGAATAATAGCGAATATTACAATAAGTTTTTTTCGAATGTTTAAATTTTTCATAAAATTAAATCCTTCCTTGATTTTAATGCGTTTCCGCTATATCCATAGGGGGAGAGAATCCGAAAAACACATTTATATACAATATTTATTATTACATATTTAGTCAAATTTGTCAATAATAAAACATAAAATTGGAAAAATACCAATAAAAATCATAATAACAAACAATGTGAAAAATCCGCTCACCCTTTTTATTTGTTTATATTTACAATTGTTTTGTGCATAATGCACAAAAACGTCATTTTCCCGACAAAAAGCAGAACAGGACTTGTTTTTGAAAGTCAGTCGTTGTATAATATAACACAAATACACAGCGCTCTGCTTAAAAGGAGTTCCCATGACCAGAAATGAAAACGTTTACTACCGCTTTAAAAGCCTGTCCGTGCCGGGAGGCGGTTTTGTCACAGGCTTTATTTTTCACCCGCATGAAAGAATGCTTTGCGCAAGAACCGATATAGGCGGAATTTACAGCTTTGATTTCAACGCTGAAGGTTGGATTCCACTCAACACAGGACTGAACGAGTTTCAGCATCATCTTACCCAGCCTGTCTCCATTGCTTTTGCGTCTGAAAATCCCGATATGCTTTTCGCCGTGTGCGGCGACTGTTGGCTGAATCCTGCAACAGGTATACGAAAAGGAAGCTCCGCATTTCTTATCTCCTCCGACAGAGGAGAATCCTTCGCAGAAAAACAGGTTCCCTTCAAAGCAAACGGAAATGCACCCGCAAGAGGCACGGGAGAACGTCTTGCATACAGGAATGGACGGCTGTTCTTCGGTTCGCAGGAGGACGGTCTTTGGGTTTCCGATAACCTTGGCGACAGCTGGGAGAAAACCTCTTTCCCCGAAAAGAACTGCGCCTTTGTCTTTGCCCATCCCGAAAGTGACATTCTCATAATTTCCTGCACAGGCGAAACTCTTTCCACAGGAAATACAAGCGGTCACACCCTCTACATAAGCTATGATAACGGCGGAAGCTTTGAAAAGCTGACCGCCCCCCTGCCGCTGAACGATGAACGCTGTGATTACAACGGGTTTGTGGCAGGCGGCATCGGATATTACGGCAATAAAATATACATTTCCTTCACGCATCCGTACAAGTCCTCCTTCGGCAGATGGAACAGCTATGCCTGCGACAACGGCGGCGGCTTTGACGGAAGAGTTTATGTCTATGAAATCATCGACGGAAAGGCCGCTTTTTCCGAAGATATCACCCCTCAGACAGAGAATTTCTCCGACGGCAATCCCCGCCGCAGACTCCCTTTCGGTATGGGCGGTATTGACGTATACGGCAACAGCGTCGTGGTCTGCTCCGCAGGCGGACGGGGCGACGGAATTTTTATATCCCGTGACGGCGGAAAAAGCTATGATGTTATTAAAAGCAACGATACAGACAGGTTCGTTATTGATGTCCCCTATCAGAAGCCCGAATATAATGCAGGCAGAGTTCCGCTCCACTGGATGAGCAGTCTGAGAATCGACCCTCACAACCCCGACTTTGCTGTTTTCAACACGGGAACAGGCCCCTTTGCTGTACGGAATATCATTTCAGGAAAGCCGTATATCACAAGCCTCAGCTATGGAATGGAAGAAACGGTTCATCTTAATATATATGGCATTCCAAGCGGAAAAAACAAGGTAATCGACATTATCGGAGACCTTGGCGGTTTTGCTTTCCGAGACCTTGACAAGCCCTGCGAAAATTCCTTTGGCGATGAAAATAATCATCGCTATATCACCTGTATAAATGCGGATTTCGTGCCTGACAACCCCGATATTTTTGTGGCAGCGGCACGAGGAAACTGGACAGGACATACAAAAGGTGGAGTCATACTGACGTATGACGGCGGAGACAGCTTTACCCATATCGGCTATCCCGAAAACATATCGGAAAAGCTGAACGGACTTATTGACGCAATTAAAAAGCCAAACACCAACAGCGGCTGGACGGCAATTTCCTGTGACGGAAAAATTATTCTGTGGACGCTTGCCGAAAAATGGCAGTTCCTACCCTGTTACGGTGCAGTGCGGTACGACACTGACAGCAGAAGTTTCACGAAAATAAGGATTTATAACCTTGACGGCGACGATATATCGGAAAGCAATGAACAGCTGAAGCTGTTTTCCGACAGAACCGACTGCAGTATTTTCTACGGCTTCGGAGACAACGGTCAGCTTTATATAAGCCGTGACAAGGGCGAAAGCTTTTATCAGCGCAAAGCACCCGATAATTTCCCGAAATGCCGTATGTCTGGCTTTGACGGCTTCAAGGGCGGAGAAATACGCTTTCTGCCACATAAAAAAGGCACGTGCTATGCGGCACTTATGGGACACGGCTTATGGCGCATTGATTTCAGGGATACTGTCACTGCCGCAAGAATCACAGACGACGGGGATTTTGTAAAATCCGTAGGCTTCGGCAAGGGCGGCAATGATGACATTCCTGCAATTTATATAAGCGGCACGCTGTTCGGCGAGTACGGCTTCTGGAGAAGCTTTGACGGCGGCGAAAGCTGGGCACGGTTCAATACGGACAAGCAGATGTACGGTCAGATAACCTCCATGGACGGCGATTTCAGAAAAAAAGGAAGGGTATATATCGCCACAGGCTTCATGGGTGCACTCTATGGTGAAGAAAGCATATAATCAGGTATTATTACCGCAAAAATCAGTAGTATTTCCCATATTGACATAATAATATTTTGGTGCTACAATTGTTTATATACGTAAACAAACAGATAAAAATGAGGTACAGATATGAAAAACAGTCTTTGCAGCGAGAATTTCCGCAAATTCTTCGGCAGTATAGACAAAATAGGGCTTTCAATAGAGACACTTGCAGAATTGATACGGGAGAATATACATCTTATTGCGGACGACCTTGATCTGGGAAGGCTTTCAATCACCTTCTTCTCACCGCCGTCTCCTCTCGAAGAAGAGGGTAACGATGTAAAAATAATGATTTATGAAAAAGCTTCCGATGACACTCAGGCAGTTACCGAGAAATTCTTTACCACAGGCGGAGGAAACGTTACATTTGACGCAAATCCCACAGCAGGTGCAGTCTGGGACGAAACAGATCGTGACGAAATCATATTCCTGTTCAAAAACCTTTTCGCAATGTGCGGACGCACACGTCTTTCGGACATTGTGAAAAAGGCGCTTTCAAGCGATATAGCAACAGGGCTTGCAAACGCAAACGGATTTGTCACCGCAGGAAATATACTCGCCGCTCAGGGAAAGCTTCACGAATATACGGCAATGTACCTGAACCTGAGAAATTTCAGATACATAAACGGTCAGATAGGCAACAAGTACGGCGACGCCGTAATCAAGGCATATGCCGCAGCTCTTGCCCGTAACACGGGAGACGACGGAATTGTTGCAAGACTCGGCGGAGATAATTTCACTATCCTGATAAAAAAGGAACGGGCAGATGAATTTATCGTCCTTATCGGCGGAATTGACCTTGACGTTGAATACAACGGCACAAGAAATCATTTCTGCATTGAGGCAAGAACAGGCATTTACGACATCAAGGACGGAGATACAATGCCCCACGTAATGAACTGTATTTCAGCCGCAGTAAGCGCCGCAAGACGTCACCCCACCGATTACACGGTTACTTTCACGCCCGAAGTGCTTTACAAGATAATGCACGAGCAGGAAATTGCCGCAACCTTTCCCACGGCGCTGAGAAACCGTGAATTCGTTGTATATTATCAGCCCAAGGTAAGCCTTGAAACAAATGAAATATGCGGCTGTGAAGCGCTGGTAAGATGGCTCAGGGATGGAAAGCTTGTTCCGCCTATGGAGTTTATCCCTCTTTTCGAGCGCAACGGCGGTATCTGCGCCCTTGACTTTTATATGCTGGAAAGCGTGTGCCGCCATATCTGCGATTGGAAAGAAAAAGGGATTGAACCCGTTACCGTTTCCATAAATTTCTCAAAGACACATCTTCATAATCCCGATGCGGCAGATGATATTCTTAAAATTATAAACAAGTATGGCGTTGACAGCAGATATATCGAAATCGAAATGACGGAAATGTCCGATTACAGCGATTACGAAGCATTCAAAAAGCTTGTGACCAAGCTCAAGGAAAACGGAATAATGACCTCAATCGACGATTTCGGAACAGGTTATTCCTCCCTTAACCTTCTGACGGATTTCATGTTCGATATTGTAAAGCTGGATAAGTCCTTTCTTGACAACATTATCCGCAATAACAGCGCAACTGATGAAATCGTTGTCAGAAACATTGTACGGATGGTGCGTGAGCTTGACATGAAGGTAATTGCCGAGGGTGTCGAAACCGCTGACCAGGCACGTTTTCTCAGAGATATCGGCTGTACCATGGTGCAGGGATATCTTTTTGACAAACCGCTGCCTGAAAGTGATTTTGCGACAAGACTCACACAAAGAGCCTATGAATGTGTAATATAATGATAAAACCTCAGTTACGGAATCGTAACTGAGGTTTTTGTCTATACCTTTTTCTGCATTTCCTGTTTCTTTGCTTCAAGGCGCTTGTACGTATCCTCTCTTACAAGAGTGTAGATAACGGAAACAACAGGAATGAAGAATATCATTCCCATAAGGCCGAAGAGGTTACCGCCTATGAGAACGGCAATAAGCGTCCACAGAGGCGAAAGTCCCACAGAGCCGCCTACAACATAAGGATAGATAAACTGGGTTTCAACAAACTGAACCACAAGATATACTATAAGGCAGAGAATCGCTTTCTGAGGACTTTCAAGAAGGGCAAGCAGCACACCCAGTGCGCAGGAAACAAATGCACCCACATAGGGAATCAGAGCACAGATAGCCGTAACAACGCCTACAAGCGGTGCATAGGGAAGTCCGAAGATTGTAAATGAAATAAAAATCAGAACGCCTAAAATTATTGCTTCAAGGCACTGTCCCGAAAGAAATTTCGCAAAGGAATCCTTGGCAAGTCTGCCGATGTAGCAGATTCTGTCTGCCCTTTCAGGCTTTAAATATGCGTACATAACCTTTTTCGCCTGCCCTTTGAGAAGGTCACGGCTGGAAAGCACGTAAATTGCAATAATTACGCCGAGAACGGCAGCAAAAATCTTGGAGGCGGCAGAGGATGTTGCGGAAGCCACGGAACCCAGTACAGTTCCTGCGCCGTCAAGCACTTTTTTGACAGTGCCTTCAATATCAAAGTTGGCAAGTAATTCATTTATCCTTGTTGTATCAATGTTCTGCTCCTCAAGAAATGCAAGCAGACGGGGCCAGTTTGCCTTGACATATTCGGCAAGAGTATTCACTGTGCGAACAAGTTCAGGAATTACAAGGGTGAATAACAGCGTCAGCACCAGCAGAACACACACAATTGTAAGCACCATACTTATAGTATGTATGGTCTTATCCTTCGGCTTTTTCTTTGCCTTTTTGGTAAGCTTTGCAAACAGGTTTTCAAAACCCGTTACAGGCACGTCAAGTATGAATGCCAAAACAAATCCGATAACAATCGGAAGCAGAAGACTCCACAAGGAGCTGAGAAGCGAAGTTATGAGGTCGAAGTGTGTAAGTGTTACAAGCAGAAGAATACCTGCAACTATAAGAACAACATTTATTTTTTTCTTGTTTACCATAATTACCTCCCATTTTTGTAATTATAGCACACTTTTCATAAAAAGTAAATAGTAATTTACTGCATTATTGCTGTATTTTTATTTTGTAACCGATTTGTAATAATTTGTAACCACTTTGTAATTGAATTACACGCTCCGCTGTGCTATACTAAATAAAAAAGGAAAGGAAATTATGATATGAAAAAGACAACAGCACTTATACTTGCGGCAGTTTTACTGCTCTGCTCCTGCGACGACCCTATGGATTCGCCCGAATACACAACCACAACACCCGATAATTCCGTTAGCGCCACGGCAACTACCACATCGGGTGCTACCGAAGCAAGCACCGATGAAACACCCCAACTCTCAGAAGAGGTTATGGTACAGCTTCCCGATAATATGACCTTCGTGGAAACGGGATATTTCGAGGATTTCATCATTCTGGAGAATTACATATGCTGTGTTCATCCAAGGGACTATGTTGACTTTACATCTGTTCTGAAATTCTACGACATTGAAACAGGTAAGCTTGTAAGCTCGGTGACAATGCCTGACGGAGCAATAGCATCTGCAATTTATAAGGGCAAAGACGATTGCCTGTGCACTGTTTCACTTTACAAGGTAATTGAAGATAAGGGCGGAACATCCCGTGAAAGCTCTACTGCGGTGATTTTCACGGATTTCACCTGCGATATACGGCAGGAAGCAATCACTGAGCTTGAAACGGCAGTATGGCTGGGTGGATTTTCCATAGCGAAAAGAGGTCTGAATCTTGTTGAGGCAAGAAGCAACGGCTATGTACTTGTTGAAGGCTACGAGGAAGAGGGCGACCTTAACGGTTTTAAGACACGTTCGCCGCAGTATATGTTCGCCATAGACGATAACCGCTTTGTATACCGTATGACAGGCTATGAATGTGTGCCCGGCTTCGGCTTCTTTGATTTTGAAACCAACACCGATACCTTTGTTCCGGATTCGGAAAATCTCATTCCCATAGGCTACCGTGACGGAAAAATCTACTCTTATGAAGCCGTATGGAGCGGACGCCCTCAGGGACTTTATGCAACGGATACGAAAACCCTTGAAACGGTTCAGATTACTGAAGAACCCTTTGAAATGGGCAATCGGTACTGGATAGAATATCATATGCCTCCCGACAAGGAATATATTTTGATTTACAGGGAATGGTATACGGACGATGAATATACCGACAGGCACTGCGCTATTTACAAGGCTAATATCGAAACGGGTAAAATTCTCGAAGAAACAGTGCTTCCCTCAGAGCTTAAAATCCAGTGGTGTGTGGGATATATAGACAGCAACCGCATTTTATTCGTTTCAGACTACGGCGAAGGCGGATTTATTATACTTGACCTGAAATAAAATCACGCTGTTCATTGCACCGCAATGAACAGCGTTTTCTTATGCGTAGATACCCACGCAGTATTTTTCTGCCTGAACGTTCCACATTTTTGCGTATGTTCCGCCGCCCGAAAGGAGCTTTTCGTGAGTTCCGCTTTCGGCAATACTGCCGTTTTCAAGCAGAATAATACGGTCTGCGTCCTTTGTGGTGGAAAGACGGTGGGAAATCAGGATAACCGCCTGATTTTCTGCATTCTGAAGCATACTTTTATTGAGTCTGTACTCGGCAATGGGGTCAAGAGCTGAGCTTGGCTCGTCAAGAATTGCCACAGGCATATTCCGCATGAACATACGGGCGATTGCCGCTTTCTGGGATTCGCCGCCGGAAAGCATTGTTCCCTCGTCGGAAAATTCCTTTGTAAGCTCGGTTTCAATTCCCTTTTCAAGAGTCTTAAGCTTACCGCCGAAGTCTGCCTTTTTCAGCGCGAAAATTATATCCTCGCCGTCATTATCCGAAACATAATCCATCTTTACATTTTCCGCAAGGGTTGCACCGTAAATCTGGAAATCCTGGAACACTGCACCGATTTTTTCACGGTAAGCCTTCGTGTTCAGCTTCCTTATATCAACTCCGCCGAACAGGATTTCACCCTCGGTTACATCGTAAAGGCGCATAATCAGCTTTATGAGCGTTGTCTTGCCTGCTCCGTTCTCGCCTACAAGGGCGATTTTTTCGCCTCTGCGGATTGTCATGCTGACATTTTTCAGAACATACTTTTCGCTGTCCTTGTACTTAAAGCTTACGTTGCGCAGTTCAAGTGTGCAGTCATCCTCTGGCACAGGCACTTCGCCCTGACAGCCCTCGATGTTCACCTCATATTCCATGAAGCGGCGGAATTTCTCCGCATATTGTCCCACATTCTGGAAATCCACAAGTGCGTAGTTCATCTGATCAAGGTGGCTCTTTATGGAGTTGGTGGCATTCTTGAGGGAAGCCACATCACCCAGCTGAATGGATTTCTTTTCGATTGCAAGGTATGCAAGATACACGGGAACCGCAAAGAACTGACATAGTGTAAACACGGTTATCCAGTTTATAAGAGTGGGCACAAGGATTTTAAGGCTGTATTTAAGGGCCATTTTACGTTCTTCGGCTATTGCCTCGTCGTACTGCTCCATGAGTGCGTCTTCTATGCCTGTAAGCTTTATTTCCTTGGCATATTCGGGCTGATAGAACACTCGCTTTGAATAGTCCGCCTTTCTGCCGATACGCTGTTTTTCAAGGCCGTATTCATATTCAAGTTTTGTGATTATGAAACGTGTTATGATGTTGATTATAAAGCCTGCAACAGGGAAAATCATAATCACGGGATTCATAGTGAAAATCATTGTTCCCGCAACAGCCATTGAAACAATGTGAGCGATAATGCTCGCCGCACTCATAATCGCCTTTTTGGCCATTTCCTCAGACTGTGAGGCGGCGATAATGAAATCGTCATAATAATCGGGTATGTCATAGCATTTCAGGTCAATAAGCTGTGCCTTGGCCATAAGCTCACGCTGGATTGTTCCCTCGAAGCCTATCATCTTTGTCCAGAACAGATTTTCAAGCAGACGGAAAATCACCATACGGACAACATGGAGTGTGAACATCAGCACAAGCACCTTGATTACACTTTCATAATCAGCAGTTGTAGTGAAGATGTCAATTATTTCCTTTAAGAGGAAGGTGTCGATGAATGCGCCGATACCCATGAAAACACAGCGGCATACAATATACGAGATTACCATGAAGCTGTTATGCTTCATTGCATATTTAAGTATGTAAAATACGTTGGAAATCAGCCTTGACATTTTTATTTTGTCTTTATTTTCCTTTTTTGCGCTCATGCTGTCACCTCCCCTGCAAGATAGTTCTGTGCCTGTAATTTCCACATTTCGGCGTACTTTCCGTCAAGGCTCATAAGCTCGGAATGTGTACCCTGCTCGATTACAGTGCCATGTTCAAACATATAGATTCTGTCTGCGTCACGGGTTGCGGAAAGGCGGTGGGAAATGAAGATAACCGTTTCGCCGTCCGTTGCCGTAAGCATATTGCGGTACATATTGTACTCGGCGATAGGGTCAAGAGCTGAGCTTGGCTCGTCAAGGATTACAATATCGGGCTTCCGCGCAAAAACTCGTGCAATGGCAATCTTCTGCGCCTCGCCGCCCGAAAGTCCCATGCCGTTTTCGTCGAACTCCTTGGTAACCATTGTGTCAATGCCTTTTTCAAGGGTTTTAAGCTTGTCCCCGAACTGTGCCTTTATGAGAGCGTCCTCAACCAGCTTTCGTTCATCATCATTCTTCGGCTTACGCATAAGCACGTTATGGGACAGGGGCAAAGCGAAGACCTGTAAGTCCTGGAACACTGTACCGAAGCGGCGGTGGAGGGATTTCGGCTCGTATTTTGAGGTTTCCTCGCCGCTGATTGTGATAGCACCCTCGGTGGGGTTGTAAAGTCCCATTATCAGCTTTACAAGGGTTGTCTTTCCTGCGCCGTTGTGACCGACGATGGCGATTTTCTCACCCTTTCGGATACTGATATTTACATCATGGAGTGTAGGCTTATCCGCACCCTCATAGGTGAAGCTCATATCCTTTATTTCAATGTCCGAAAGGTTTTTCGCCTTTATAAGCTCAGCCTTGTCCGTTTTCGGCTCATATGCGAGGAACTCACGGAGATTGGTTACGAATGCACTTTCCTTTGCAAGGGAAACGATAAGCTCAACCGCATCGGATGTGCGCCACGAAAGGGTTGAAAGTGCAGGTATCATTGCAACGTATGCGGCAGTCTGGGCTTCGCTTGTATTAAGCACATAGGCTATGTAAAGATACGGGAGAATAGTGGATAAAAGGTTGTATAATATCCATTTGAGAGGCTCAATTACGCAGAGCTTCTTACGTGTTTCCCACGTTCTTTTCTCCATTTCATCATACGCCTTTTCATGGCGTGAAAGAAGCAGCTTGCCTATGCCGAAAAGTCTCAGCTCGCCTGCATATTTCTTTTCATAGAACACACGCTTTGCGTAGCTTCCGATTCGTCCGTCACGGGTGTTGGACATATCAAGGGAGTAGTATAAATCCCCCTCTTTTTTACCGAAGAACATTGATACCGCAACCATGGGCACAATGAATATCAGCAGCACAGGGTCAACATCCGCTACGATTACCGTTGCGGCAATTACCGAAGCAATTCCTGCCACAAGATATGCGGAATAGTAGAGAATGGTGTTGCCGCGCCACTGGCATTCGTTCAGCGCACGGGTGTACTTATCGTAGAAATCGGGGCGCTCGAACTCGGTGTATTCCATTGAAATGGACTTGTTTATTACTTTTTTGTAGAAGCTGCGGTAGATTTCGGGCAGGAACTGCTTTTCGCAGAGCTGATGAATTGCCGCAGTGATATGTATCAGGATATGACCTATACACATTGCGCCGATTACCGCCACAAGGGTTGTAAAAGGCGTTTTGTTCTCAATTGAAATGTATATCCATTCTGTAAGGTAGACGGAGAAAATCGTCCAGAACACGTTTTCGTTGAATTCCTTGATGAACGTGTAGATGACATATCCCCTGCTTCCCTCACACATGGTTTTCAGCATATACATTACATTTGAGAACGGAGAGTATTTCTGTTTGTTCTCTTTCTCTTTCATTTATACCTCTCTTTCATTCTTTGAAGCGAACCCTGCTTCTATAGTAAAAGCTTCACGGAATCCTGCCTTATAACAGATATTTTCCGACGGGCCTGCCCACTGCCAGCACACAGGAAAATCATTTTTCCTGCAGTATTCAACCATAAAGCTGAGAAGCTCGCTTGCATACCCTTTTCCCCTATGCTCTTTTGCTGTTACGATATAATCGAAACGGGTGTTACCGTGTTCCGATTTGTGGATATCGGAATAAACAACAGCCTTACCGTCAAGGTATCCTACAAAAAGATATGTGCCGTCCTGTTCGGTGCGTTTCTTTGTGACTTCAATCTCCCACGGCTCGCCGCCGGGAATCAGAATGTCCGTGGCGACACGTTCGTCCCAGCTGTTCAGAACACGGATATCAAGCCGTTTAGGAGTAACAATGCTATTCTCAGCCGTCAGAAGCATGACTCTGTGGTCATCCTCAGCAGTATAGGTGTAACCGTGTGATTCAATCGTTTCAATATTGTTTTTGAAGTAGTCTTTTTCAAACGGGTGGTAAATCGAAGCACGGATACCAAGCGTTTTGTAGAACGCTGCAATATCGTCAAGAACTGCGCCTAAATCCGTAATTCTATCGGGATAAATGCAGGCGTGGTTTCCGTCATATGAGTCCTTGTTGTCAGCCATATAGAAAAGTATGCCGTACTCCTTTTCTTTATATGAAGCAAACCGCTTCGGGAAGCCGCTTTCTTCCTGTTTTATGCCATTTTCAAATTCATTTCTCTCTTTTTCCTCTTTCATTTTATTCTCCTTTTCATTTATTATTTTACATCAATCCAGTATCGTTGTTCCGTCACTCCATCTACTACAACCTCATTTTCAAGCACGCCGCCGTTATTTATAATGCTTTTGGCAGAGCCGATATTATCCTTATCGCATACCATAAGCACTTTTTCAATGCCAAGCTTTTTGCACTCCTTAAGCGCAAGACCTATCATAGCCGTTGCGATACCTTTTCTTCTTTCCGAAGGTACTACACCGTCGCCGATATGACCGCCGTTAAGAAGCAACGATTCGTTTAAGAAATGCCTGATATTTACCGCACCAACCACAACATTTCTGTCTGTATCAAAGCAGAAGAATGTGGAATCAGGCACCAGACCGCCGCTTGTATCTTTTATTTCTAAATTGTCGCAGTAATATTCAAAATCATGATAATCAAGCCTGCGGATAGAATATGGAATTATTTTTTCGCCTGTACTGTACCATTCGTCAAGCATATCAGAAATCTGCTTTTTATACTCGGCACTTGGTTTTATCAGTTTCAGATTCATTGTCATTTCCTCCTTTATTTCTAAAAACAAAAAGACCTGCATTTCCGACGGAAATGCAGGCCATGTATGCAGACAGAAACACATCAACAGATGTGTGCGGCAGCAGACAAAGCTTCATTTCCTGTAATACCGGTTGTTAAGAAATAATGTGTGCGTGTAAACATTTGTCTGCCTCCTTTCAAAAAAATTATGGACTTAGTATAGCACTACAATCGGCATTTGTCAAGATTTTCTGTAAAATTTTGCTTAAAACATCAAATCCATACTCTTATGTATACATCAATAGTTATGACTTGTCAATATCTATTGATGATTTATATAAGCTTTAGTTTAGGTTATACTATTTCTAACGATTATTTCAAGTGTTTCAATGGAGTGATTTTGATGAACAAATTCAACATAGAGGTAGGAGAAAGAATAGCAGGCCTCCGAAAACAGCGTGGTTACACCCGTGAAAATCTGTCGGAGCTTGCGGACATTTCGGTGCAGTTTCTCGCAGACATTGAGAAGGGGCGCAAGTCAATGACAATTGCGACTCTTAAAAGAATAGCCGCCGCTTTGCTTACATCAACAGATTATATTGTCAACGGCACATCGGAAAACAACGATAATGACGGAATAATTTCCATTCTGAACACCCTTTCCGATAAAAACAGAAAACAGGCTGAAAAAATCCTGACTGCCTTTGCCGAAGCGGTAAACGAATGATATGTATGAAAATGCCCCTGTTCATTCCGAACAGGGGCATTGTTATTTAACTTCCGTCAAATCAAGGGAACGCACCTTTTCCCTGACCTTTAACACGAATGACGGGGACACCGAAAGCTCGTCGATTCCCATTCTTAAGAATCGCTCCGTAAGGCTTGTATCCGCCGCAAGCTCACCGCAGATTCCTATCCATTTTCCGTGTTTGTGAGCATTCTTCGCCGCAAATTCTATAAGCCGCAGCACCGCCTCGTGGTGATTGTCGCAAAAGCGGTCAATATGCGGATTCTGACGGTCGCAGGCAAGGGTGTACTGAGTAAGGTCGTTTGTGCCCACGCTGAAAAAATCCACCTTCGGAGCGAGAATATCGCTGATAATTGCCGAGGCAGGTGTTTCAATCATTATTCCCGTTTCGGTTTCTTTGAAAAAAGCAATGCCGTCGGCGGAAAGCTCCTCTTTCACCTGCGTGCAGATTTTCTGTATTTCGTCCAGCTCCCACTCATTCACAATCATAGGAAACATTATCCCTAAATTTCCGAAAACCGAGGCACGGTACAAAGCACGAAGCTGTGTTCTGAAAACGTCTGTACGGGTAAGGCAGAGTCTTACCGCCCTCAGCCCCAGTGCAGGATTTTCCTCCTTTTCCAGTCCGAAATACGGACACTGCTTATCCGCTCCTATATCAAGAGTGCGGATAATTACCTTTCTGCCTGCCATACTTTCAAGAACACGCCTGTATACACGGAACTGCTCCTCCTCTGTGGGATAGTCATTGCTTTCAAGATACAGGAACTCGCTTCGGAAAAGTCCTATGCCACCTGCGTCATTCAGCAATACCTCACCGATATTATCTGCACTGCCGATATTTGCGAAAACATTTATTTTTCTACCGTCAAGGGTTATGTTTTCCTTACCCTTCATTTTCTGAAGAAGCGCCCGTTTATACTGTTCTTCTTTACGTTTCTTTTCTGCACCCGTAATTGTTATTTCATCGGGATTCAGTATAATTTCGCCGCTGAAGCCGTCGGCAACAGCAAAATCACCGTCATGCACTGCGGACAGAAATTCCTCTCCCACACCGATAATCGCAGGAATATTCATGCTCCGTGCAAGAATTGCCGTGTGGGAATTTGATGAACCATGCGCGGTAACAAATGCAAGCACCTTATCCTTATCAAGCGAAACCGTTTCACTTGGCGCTAAGTCATCGGCGCAGATTATAACCCTTTCGGCAAGCTGTGAAAAGCCCTGAGTATTTTCAGTAAGACAGGCAATAAGCCTGTTGGATATATCACGGACATCTGCCGCTCTCGCCTGCATATATGCGTCGTCCATTGCCGAAAACATCTGTGCAAAATTGTCTGATGTCGACGCAACGGCATATTCCGCATTCACATTCTGACAGCGTATCATTTCCGTTACCGCATCATTGTAATCCTCGTCCTCGGTCATCATCATGTGGATTTCAAAAATCGCCGCTCCTGCTTCCCCAACTTCCTTAAGCGCCTTTTCATATATTTCGCCAAGCTGTGAAAGTGCCGCTTTTTTTGCATTTTCAAACCGAAGGATTTCATTTTCCGCATTGTCCGTCTTTTTCCGTTTTACAATTATGTCATCACGCCTGAAAACAGATACCCTGGCCATTGCAACTCCGCCGCTTACGCCCTTGCCCTTAAAAGTAACCATCTTTTCTCCCGCTTACAGATTTTTTTCAAAAAATTCCCGTACCGCTTTTTCAGACTCCGCTTCATTTCCTCCCTCTATTGTCACGGTAACGGTATCGCCCTGCTTTACGTTAAGTCCCATAACAGCTATAAGCTTTGAAGCGGAAGCGAATTTATCACCCTTGAAAACAATTACCTCACTGTCAAGGGATTTTGCAAGCTTTGCAAGACTTCCTGCAGGCCGCGCGTGAATACCCAGTTCGTCCTTTATTGTATAATCGAATTTTTTCATTTGTATCAGTCCTTTGTTTCTATAATTATTCCGTAATGGTCGGAAATCACAAGGTAATTACTGCCGTTGAATATCACCTCTGAGGAAGCAATTTCCGCCTTTTCGCTGCACCATATATGGTCTATACGCATACCCTGTGCAGCTGCCTCCCTGTCCCTCCAGCCGTCAATTGCTTTTCCCACAGTGATACCGCTGTCCTTATTTCCGGCAAGTGTAAAGCTGTCGTGCCAACCGTCATTTTTTATCATATCATAGCCTTCACCACGTACCTCCGCAGGAGAATTGAAATCCCCCATAAGCCAAACACTACCCTTTTCTTTTGCGCATAACGAAAGTTTTTTCCACTGTTCCTGAAACGGTTCTTCATTGTCATTCCACCAGCCCAGGTGAACGCTGTAAAACCACAGGTCAGGGTATTGCTCAGTGCGTATTCCGATTATTTTTCGTGTTTTCCAGTTTCTGCGGTCGTTTATTCTACTGACGGTGAGCACATCGGTTTCTGAAATTTCGCTTTTACTGAGGAGGGCAATGCCCTCCTCGTATCTGCTGTAGCCTTCCTTTATTCCCAGCCACGTCCAGTAGTACCGCACGCCTTTTTCATACAGCATTTTTACCGCATTGTAAGCATGGTTGTCCGCTTTTACGGGAAATCCTCCGCAATCGGTGAAGCCGTTAAGACTGCGCCTGTGAATTTCAGGTGCGGAAATACTCTGGTTTACCTCCTGCAAAGCTATTATATCAGGCCGTTTCTTTTCAATTGCCGACACAAATGCTTTAAGCTTTTCGGAGTAATTTTCTTCTACAAGAGAATGGGTGTTAAGGGTCAGTAGTTTCATATTACCTCACAGAATATCGTTTATATCTGATTTTATAATATCCGCCTTTGGTCCGTAAACCGCCTGTATACCGTTATCCTTTTTCATAAGACTGAGTGCGCCCTCGGCTCTCCATTTTTCAATATCCGCCACAAGGTCGGGATTCTTTACAGTTACACGAAGCCTTGTCATACAGGCATCAACAAATTCAATGTTCTCTCTGCCGCCGAGAAGGGCAATAATCCTTTCAGGCTGTGAATCTTCACCTGTTTTCCGCACTCCGCTTTCTTCAATTTCCGTGTTATCATTCGTATGGTTTCCAAGGCGCCCGGGGGTTGCAAGCTTAAACTTTCCTATCATGAAATATGCCACAAAATAACCGATTATAAAGAAGGCTATTACGGCTATTATAAAGTTGATTATATCCCCCGTAAGCCCTGCCTCGACCGACATGGGAATACGTGTGAGAAATTCCAGATTACCGAAGGAATGAAGTCTTAAATCAAATATGCCTGCCATTGCAAATGCAATTCCCTGTAAAACCGCATAAACCGCATATAAGGGCAGTGCACAGAACATAAACATAAATTCAATAGGCTCTGTGACACCTGTCAGGAAAACCGCAAGAGCGGTTGAAATGAACATGGAGCGGTAGCGCTTACGCTTATCCTTGTCCACCCTGCGGTACATTGCAAACCCCACACCAAGAAGCAGACCCGACGCACCTATCATCTGTCCTACCTTGAAGCGTGCGGGAGTTACGGAATTCAGCAATGCGTTGTAGCCCTCCAAATCACCTGCATTTTTCAGATTTATAAGGTCGGCTATCCATGCAAGCCACAAGGGGTCCTGGCCGAAAACCTGACTGCCTGCGTTTGCACCTGTAAGGATTTCATAGGTACCGCCGAAGCTGGTGTAATTCATAGGAATTGTCAGCATATGGTGAAGCCCGAAGGGCAGGAGTATACGCTCCAGCGTTCCGTATATAAAGGGTGCAAGAACAGGAGAAGTGTCGGCGGAATCTGCAATCCATATACCGAAAGCGTTGATGCCCGACTGAACAAGAGGCCACACTACACAGAGAATAAGCGAAACAACAACCGAATACACGATTATCATAAGCGGCACAAAACGCTTGCCGTTAAAAAACGACAATGCATCGGGGAGCTTACGGAAATTATAGAATAGGTTATACACGGAACCGCCTAAGAAGCCCGATATTATGCCGATGAAAACCCCCATATTAAGAGCAGGCGCACCGAGAACAGATGTGAAATAACTTTCCACCTGCATTTCCTGTCCGAAAAGTGACGTTACCATTGCTTCTGGGTCGGAGAGCATTCCGCTTGTAACGCCGAAAACTGCACCTGTGATATTGTTTATCAGGATAAAGGCAAGTATTGCCGCAAATGCCCCTCCTGCCTTTTCCTTTGCCCAGCTGCCGCCGATAGCGGCAGCAAAAAGGATATGCAGATTGCTGATAATTGCCCAGCCGATGTTTTCCATTACACCGCCTATGGCGACAGCTGCGGCAATATCAGCGCCCAGCATTGCCACAAGCTTACCGAGGCTTATCATAAGCCCTGCCGCAGGCATTACGGCAATGACTGTCATAAGCACCTTGCCCAGCTTCTGGAGAAAATCGAAATTAATTCCCTTTTTCTTC
>CAZGRB010000012.1:0-22723 GCA_964527695.1 uncultured Ruminiclostridium sp. | reverse complement strand
CTTGCTCCCGTACATAACCACCCCCACGCACTTGCTTTATGGGCTTGTAAGAAGGTTATCCCCGAAACAGTTCCTCAGGCAGTAGTTTTCGATACAGCTTTCCACCAGACAATGCCCGAAAAGGCTTTCATGTTCGGTATGCCTTATGAATGCTACGAAAAGTACCATGTAAGAAAGTACGGCTTCCACGGCACATCCCACCGTTTCGTTACAGCTGCTCTTGCTGAAAAGCTCGGCAAGGACATCAAGGACCTCAAGATTGTATCCTGCCACCTGGGTAACGGCTCTTCCATTACTGCTGTTGACGGCGGTAAGTCTGTTGATACATCCATGGGCTTCACTCCCCTTGACGGTGTAATCATGGGTACACGTTCAGGTTGTGTTGACGCTTCCGCAGTTACATTCGTAGCTAAGAAGCTCGGTCTCAGCCCCGACGAAATGAGCAACTACCTCAACAAGAAGTCAGGCTTCCTCGGTATCAGCGGTATCTCCAGCGACAACAGAGACATTGAAGCTGCAGCCAAGGAAGGCAACAAGCAGGCTCAGCTTGTAGGCGAAATGCTCAACTACGAAATCAAGAAGTACATCGGCTCTTATACAGCAGCTATGGGCGGTCTTGACGCAGTTATCTTTACAGGCGGTATCGGCGAAAACGCAGGTGCAGTACGTGCAGGTGCTTGTGAAGGCATGGAATATTTCGGAATCAAGCTTGATGAAGAGCTTAACGCTAAGGTTCACGGCGATTTCGTAAAGATTTCCACAGACGACAGCAAGACCGAAGTTTGGGTTGTTCCCACAAACGAAGAACTCCTTATAGCAAGAGATACAAAGGAACTCTGCGGTCTTTAATCCGCGAACCGCGGCTGGCGGTTCCGCCTTTTACAAGGTTGGATTTAATCAGTAAATAAGATAACGGCGGTGTCGCAGTTTTTGCGATTCCGCCGTTTTGTTGTCTTATATAATAAAATCCGTCTGCGAAGCAGACACCATAACTATTCATTATTCATTATACAAAAACCGCCGTACCAATGGTACGGCGGTTTTTATAAAAGCTTACGCTTCTGTATTTTCTTCAACGTACTTAACTACGTCGCCAACTGTCTTGATATTTTCAACCTGATCGTCGGGAATTTCCATATCGAATTCGTCTTCAAAGCTCATTACGAGGTCAACGATATCGAGGGAGTCTGCACCGAGGTCATCCTGAATGTTAGCGTTCATTGTTACCTTGTCTTCATCAACGTCGAGCTGGTCTACGATAATGCTCTTTACTTTTTCAAAAATCATTTTTTAATCCTCCAAAAATAATAATTAATAAAATAATAGCACAGTTAAACTGTATCAACTTTTACCATTATAAATGATACCATTTAAAAAATCAATAGCTTTTTTTAAATTTTTGCCATTTTTTTATTTTTTTAACTTTTGATGTATATTTTACAAAAGTTTTGTAGTTTTTTATGCAATTTGCTTATTCGCTGAATATGCCGATTTTGCGGAATTTTTCGTATCTTTTCTCTAAAAGGGCGTCTGTGTCGAATTTCATCATACGGGGAACTGCCTCGCAGAGATAATCGGATATATTCATTGCTGTGTACTGCATATCGGTATGTGCGCCGCCTGCAGGTTCATCAATGATTTTCTCACATACTCCGAATTTCACAAGTTCTTCGGCAGTGATTTTCATAAGCTCAGCCGCTTCCATTTCCCTGCTTGCGTCCTTCCAGAGGATTGACGCAAAGCCACGGGGAGAAATTACGGAATAAAGTGCATTTTCAAGCATTGCAAGCTCGTCACATACCGCAAGTGCAAGCGCACCGCCGCTTCCGCCTTCGCCAAGAACAACGGAAATAATCGGAGTCTTCACCAGCATGAATTCCATAAGGTTACGTGCAATAGCCTCGCCCTGTCCACGTTTTTCCGCTTCGATTCCGCAGAATGCACCGGGGGTGTCAACGAGACAGATGACAGGTCTGTGGAACTTCTCAGCCTGCTTAACAAGTCTCAGAGCCTTTCTGTATCCTTCAGGATGGGGCATGGAGAAATTAGACTTCTTGTTTTCATCAAGATTTCTGCCCTTTACCTGTGCAATAACCGTTACAGGAATACCATTAAGTTCTGCAACACCGCCTATAATTGCATTATCATCACCGTAATAACGGTCGCCGTGCATTTCCATAAAATCCTTGAAAATCACAGGGATATAGTCCATTACCGTAGGACGGTTCTTATGACGGATGGTTTCCAGACGTTCAGTTGCTGTAAGAGTATTCATATCAGCCGTCCTTTCCCGGAAGTTCATCCGTTTTTTTATAATTGTGCATCTTTAAAAGTCTTGAAAGCGTTGAGCGCATTTTTTTACGTTCAACAATCATATCCACAAAGCCGTTTTCCAGCATAAATTCCGCCGACTGGAAATCGTCGGGAAGCTGCTGGCGGATAGTGCCCTGAATAACTCGTCTGCCCGCAAAGCCGATAAGCACCTTGGGTTCGGCAATGATAATATCGCCGAGACTTGCAAAGGAAGCGGTTACACCGCCTGTTGTAGGGTCAGTCATAACCGTGATATAGAGCTGTCCCGCTTCATTGTGCTTTGCAATTGCGCCCGATGTCTTTGCCATCTGCATGAGGGATATAATACCCTCCTGCATACGTGCGCCACCCGACGCTGTGAACATGATTACGGGAAGCTTATGCTTTGTGCCGTATTCAAAAGCACGGGTTATTTTTTCACCAACAACACTGCCCATACTTGCCATCATAAAGCTGCTGTCCATGATGCCGATAACAGCCTTATAGCCACGGATTGTACAAAGACCCGTAACAACAGCCTCTTTCATGCCGCACTTTTCCTGAAGCTCGGCAATTTTCTCTTCATAATCGGGGAAATCTATGGGATTAAGCGATGTCATTCCTGCGTCGAATTCCTCGAAGCTGTCCTTGTCAACCGTGATTTCAAGACGGTCACGGTAATTTATACGGGCATGATAATTGCAGGACGGACATACCTTTTTATTTTTTTCAAACTCGTCGCTGTAAACGACTGTTCCGCAACGGGGACATTTGAAAAGAAGATTCTTAGGGATTTCAATGCCCTCGTCAGCCTTTTCAGGCTTTTTATCCTCTTTGAAACGGTCTTTTACAACCTTGAATAAATCCTCAAGTGCCATTTTGCCTCCTGAAAATATTTATGTTAAATCCTTACGGTTAAGGAAACCGATATCAAAGTCTCCGCTTTCAAACTCCTTGTCACGGAGCAGGTTGAGCTGGAAGTCTATATTGGTCTGAATACCCTCAATAAGCATTTCCGAAAGAGCAACCTTCATCTTTGTGATTGCTTCCTCACGGTTTCTTCCCTTTACAATAAGCTTTGCAATCATGCTGTCATAATAAGGGGGAATCTGATATCCCTGATAAACCGCTGTATCAATACGCACTCCGAAACCGCCGGGCATATGAATTGACTGAATCTTACCGGGGCAGGGTCGGAAATTCTGCTTGGGGTCTTCCGCATTGATACGGCATTCGATAACGTGGCCTGTAAGCTCGATATCCTCCTGCTTGAAGGAAAGAGGAAGTCCCATGGCAATACGAATCTGTTCCTTGATAAGGTCAACGCCTGTTACCATTTCGGTTACGGGGTGTTCAACCTGAATACGTGCATTCATTTCCATAAAGTAGAAATTCTTGTCCTTATCCACAAGGAATTCAACTGTACCTGCGTTATAATAGCCGTAAACCTGTGCCGCACGGAGCGCCGCCTGACCCATTTTCTCACGAAGCTCGGGAGTCATTACAGGGCTTGGGCTTTCTTCAAGCACCTTCTGGTTTCTTCTCTGACAGGAACAGTCACGTTCGCCTAAATGAACTGCATTTCCGTGTTCATCGGCAATAATCTGAATTTCCACGTGTCTGGGATTTACAATGAATTTTTCAATATATACGTCGCCGTTGCCGAAGAACTGAATTGCCTCCTGCTTTGCAGCGCTGAGAGCTTCTTCAAGCTCTTCTTCACTGTCGGCACGTCTGATGCCGCGTCCGCCGCCGCCTGCACTTGCCTTGACAAGTACGGGATAACCGATTTCTGCGGAAATTTTCTTTGCTTCTTCAAAGCTTTCCACAACACCGTCTGAGCCTGTTACAACAGGCACGCCTGCCTGAATCATAGCGCTTTTTGCGTTCGCCTTGTTGCCCATGGCTTCCATTGCCGCTGCGTTAGGGCCTATCCACTTGATACCGCACTTATCGCAGAGCTTTACGAAGCTGCTGTCCTCGGATAAAAAGCCGAAGCCGGGGTGAATAGCCTTTGCACCTGTAATTTCACAGGCAGCAATCAGGGCCTTTGTATTTAAATAGCTGTCCGAGCTGCGGGGGCCGCCGATACAGATAGCCTCATCGGCAATCTGCGCATGAAGAGCACTCTTGTCAGCTGTGGAATAAACGGCAACAGTACCGATTCCGAGCTCACGGCAGGCTCTTATGATACGGATTGCGATTTCGCCTCGGTTAGCAATAAGAATTTTGTCAAACATCAGGTAAAACCCTTTCTTACTTGATTGCAAAAGAGATTTCAGCTACACACGCCTTTTCGCCGTTTACGGTAGCAATACCCTTACCTACGCCTACAGGTCCCTTTACCTTGATGATTTCAACCTCAAGGCGGAGAGTATCGCCGGGAACAACCTGTCTGCGGAACTTAGCTTCCTTTACGCCGCCGAAGAAACCGATTTTTCCCTTGTTTTCAGGCATCATAAGCATGGAAACTGCACCTGCCTGTGCCAGCATTTCAAGAATAAGTACGCCGGGAACTACGGGGTATTCGGGGAAATGACCCTTGAACCAGAAGTCGTCAGCCTTTATGTGCTTTAATGCAACAACACGCTTACCTTCTTCGATTTCCTCGATTTCGTCAATAAGTAAAAACGGGTCGCGGTGAGGAATAATTTCCTTTATTTGTTCAATATTCATCTTCATATTATTTTCTCCCTGTCTGATTATTCGATGCGGAGGATAGGCTGGTCAAATTCAACTGCGTCGCCGTCCTTGACAAGGATTTCAGCAACTCTGCCGTCAAATTCGCTTGTAACCTCGTTCATAACCTTCATGCTTTCGATGATGAAAAGTACATCGCCCTTGCTTACGGTAGAGCCTACGCTTACAAAGGGAGCCTTTCCTGGTGCGGGAGCAGCATAGAAAGTACCCACAATGGGAGCCTTCATAACGTTGCCCGCAGGAACAGCAGCCTGCGCAGCGGCCTCAGCACCGGGTGCGGAAGCTACAGCCATAGCCATAGGTGCGCCGCCTGCAGGGGGCATCATGGGAGGCATGGGGGGCATAGGGGGCATATGATGGGGCATGGGAGGACGCTTTTCGCCCATTTCGATTTCAAAATCGTCATCCTTGTACTTTAAATAGCTGAGACCTGTGTCCTTCATGATTTCAGCCAGTTCCTTAACTGTCTTGATTGTATCCATAAAATATCCTTTCTGTTACGAATCAGTCGTTTACGGGGAGTAAGCAGATTGTGGCATTGTGACCGCCGAAGCCGAGGGAGTTGCTGATTGCACCTGTAATCTTCATCTCTCTGTTTGCGCCCTTGCAGTAGTCAAGGTCGCAGTCCTCGCCGCATTCCTGTAAGCCTACGGTAGCGTGAACAAGGTTGTTCTTCATCTGGAGCGCTGTTGCAATAGCTTCAACACCGCCTGCAGCACCGAGAAGGTGACCTGTCATGGACTTTGTGGAGTTGATAACCATATTCTTTGCGCGCTCGCCGAAGGTAATCTTGAGAGCGGCAGTTTCTGTTCTGTCGTTGATAGGTGTGGATGTACCGTGAGCGTTACAGTAGTTGATTGTCTCAAAGGGAACGCCTGCTTCCTTTACTGCAAGCTCCATAGCCTTTGCACCGCCAAAGCCCTCAGGGTCGGGACTTGTTTCGTGATATGCGTCGCAGGTTGCACCGTAGCCTGCGATTTCAGCGTAGATCTTAGCCCCTCTTGCCTTTGCGTGCTCATATTCCTCAAGAATTACAATACCTGCACCGTCTCCTAAAACGAAGCCTGAACGGTCCTTGTCAAAAGGAATGGAGGCTCTGTCGGGGTCTGTGCTTCTTGTAACAGCGTGCATATTGTTGAAGCCTGCCATTGCGAAGCCTAACTGACAAGCCTCTGCACCGCCTGCGATTGCACAATCGAGATAACCGTTCTTGATAGCGTGGAATGCTTCACCGATAGCGTGTGTAGCGGAAGCACAAGCGGAAACTGTACAGTAGTTTGCACCCTTGAACTTTGTCTGGATTGCAACTGTACCTGCTGCCATATTTCCTATCATCATAGGAATTGTGAATACGGAAACACGGCTGTTGGACTTGTTGTGATATGTTAAAATCTGTTCTTCTGTTGTAAGGATACCGCCGATGCCTGAGCCGATGATAACGCCGCAGCGGTAGGGGTCAAGGTCTGTAAAGTCGCTGCCTGCATCCTCAAGAGCCTTTCTGGAAGCATAAACCGCATACTGTGTAAGAGTATCCATACGGCGCGCAGCCTTCTTGTCTACATATTCGCTTACATCAAAGTTCTTTACCTTTGCTGTAACATTTTTTTCCTCTGTCTGTCCGGGAAACCATTCGTCAAGGGTGAAGCCGTGCTTGTTTGCCTTGATATTCTCCCAGAATTCTTCAACGGTATTTCCGATAGGGCTTACAACGCCTAAGCCCGTGATAACTACTCTGCTCATAATTTTTCCTTTCCTTTGCGTAGGGTTTATATAACTGCGGAAATCACATGGAAAGTCCGCCGCTGATTTCTATTGTCTGTCCTGTGATGTAGGAAGCTTCTTCGGAAAGTAAGAAGGAAACTGTGGAAGCAATTTCGCTTACCTCACCGAAACGCTTCAATGCAATCTGTCCGAAAATCTTATCCTTCTGCTCGTCTGTAAGAGCGTCAGTCATAGGAGTCTTGATAAGTCCGGGAGCAACTGCGTTTACTCTGATATTTCTTGCGCCGAATTCCTTTGCCGCACTCATTGTCATACCGATGATAGCTGCCTTGGAAGCACTGTAATTGAACTGACCGGGGTTGCCGTAAAGACCTGCAACGGAAGCCATGTTTACGATTGCGCCGTGCTTCTGCTTCATCATAATGGAACATACGGGCTTCATCATATTGAAAATGGACTTCTGATTTACTGCGATAACTGCATCGTACTGTTCCTCGCTCATTCTTGCAAGTAAGCCGTCCTTTGTGATACCTGCGTTATTTACGAGGGCGTCAATCACACCGAAACGCTCCTTGATAGCCTTTACCATTACCTCACACTGGTCATACTTTGATACGTCTGCGGCAAAAACCTCAGCTTCAACGCCCATTGCACGGCACTCTTCAGCTACATTTTCTGCCTTTTCTTTGTCTGCATCAGAAGGATAGCAGTTGATTGCCACATTGTAGCCGTCCTTTGCAAGTCTCTTTGCGATACATTCGCCGATGCCCTGGGATGCACCTGTAATAATTGCTGTCATATTTTTTCCTCTCTTCCTTATTACTTATTTAAAAGCTTTTCAGCCTGTGCAAACATTTCTTCTACAATATCCTTTGCAGGCTTTACTTCGTTTACCATACCTGCAATTGCGCCGCAGAGGAAGGAACCCTCGTCAAGGTTGCCGTCCTGAACTGCCTTTCTGAGTGCGCCTACTGTAAGCTGTTCAAACTCGTCGGGTGTCAATGTACCTTCCTTTTCGCCTGTTGCAAGGCGCTTTGCGAACTTTGTCTTTACATTACGGCAAGGGTGACCTGTGTAACGGCCTGTAACAACGCTGTCTGTATCCTTTGCGTCGATTACAAGCTCCTTGTATGTGGGGTGAATCTTACATTCTTCGCAGGCGAGGAAGCGTGTACCTACCTGAACGCCCTCCGCACCCAGCATGAAGGAAGCTGCAATACCTCTGCCGTCTGCGATACCGCCTGCTGCGATAACGGGGATATTAACAGCGTCAACAACCTGAGGAACAAGGCACATTGTTGTATTTTCACCGATGTGGCCGCCGCTTTCTGTTCCCTCGGCAACAACTGCCGCCGCACCTGCACGCTCCATTCTCTTTGCAAGGGCAACGCTGGGAACTACGGGAATGACCTTTATTCCTGCTTCAAGCCACTTTTCCATATATTTTCCGGGATTACCCGCACCTGTTGTAATAAAAGGTATCTTCTCGTCAATTACAAGCTGTGCAAGGTCATCGGCATTGGGAGCCATAAGCATGATATTTACGCCGAAGGGCTTATCTGTAAGCGCCTTTGCCTTGTGGATTTCTTCCTTGATAACCTCTGCAGGAGCACTGCCGCCTGCGATAATGCCTGCGCCGCCTGCATTGGAAACTGCCGCCGCAAGTGTGCTTTCAGCAATCCATGCCATACCGCCCTGTAAAATAGGGTATTTGATTCCGAGAAGCTCTGTTATTTTTGTGTTCATTTCAATTCCGTCCTTTCTTCACGGGTCGTTGCTCTCCCTGTTTTTATTTATATCCAGTAAAATTACTGTTCAAAAATTATTGCACCGCTGGTAAGACCTGCACCGAAGCCTACCAGACAGATTCTTGCACCCTCTTTTATTCTTCCCTGCTTGTTGAGATCGTCAAGGCAGGTAGGTATACAAGCACTGGAGGTATTTGCGTGTTCTCCGATATTCACAAAAACCTTATCCATAGAAATACCGAGGGACTTTGCTGCGCTCTGGATAATTCTTATATTAGCCTGGTGAGGAATTACAATGTCGATATCGTCCTTTGTAAGTCCTGCCTTTGCAAGCGTCTTTTCAACTGCAGTTGCCATAGCGTCAACCGCAAACTTATATACTGCCTTGCCGTCCATCTGGAGGTACTGTCTTTTCTTTTCCGTATCAAAAGCGGCTGTTGAGGTTGTTTCATCATCGTCATCAATATAAGGACAGTTATGCTTTTTGTTCTTACCGCAGTAAAGGGCTTCAAAATTATCCGACTTGCCGCTGAGATATGAATACATGGGCTTTTCGCTCTTTGTAATAACCGCTGCGCCTGCGCCGTCGCCGAAGAGAATGCAGGAAGCCCTGTCCTCAAAATCAGCATGGGTTGCAAGTCTTTCACTTGCGACAACCAGAACGGTTTTGTAGTCATCGTCCTGAAGATAGCGGCTTGCAATATCAACAGCAGAAATAAAACCTGTGCAGGCTGTATTCACTTCAACTACCGCCGCATTTACTGCGCCGATACCGCCCTGGACAAGACTTGCAATGTTGGGATAAAAATATTCGGACGAGCAGGAGGAAGCTATGATAAGGTCGATATCCTCCGCTGTGATTCCTGCATTCCTTATTGCTTCCTTTGAAGCTTCAGTAGCCATATAGTGATTGGACTTATTCTTGGAATAGTTACGTGAGCTGATACCTGTACGTGTGACAATCCATTCATTATCCGTGTCCATAATTTTCGACAAGTCATCGTTTGTCACCTTTACGTCGGGGGTATAAACACCTGTGCCTAAAATTTTTATTCCTCGCATTTTAATTACTCCTTGATTTTATTCTCCAAATAGTATATAATAAATAGCGGAATTTATTTATACGTCGGGAAACATATCCGTTAATAATAAAATATCCTAAATATTATACCAATAAATATATGATTTGTCAATTATTTTTTATCGGCATTAAATCGGATTTGTCGTTTTTCGTCGAAATGAACGGACAGAAAGGAATTTAACATTATGGCAACAGCACTTTTATTTTCAGGACAGGGCTCTCAGTATCAGGGAATGGGAGAAAAAATCTACAGTGAAAACCCTGCGGCATACGAAAAAATCTTTGAAGCAGGCAGTGATATACTTGGTTTTGACCTTAAAAACACAATGTTTACAGCAGAAATGGCTGAGCTTTCCCGTACAGCGGTTTCCCAGCCCGTAATTTTCACAATGTCACTTCTCTGCGCAGAAAAATTCAAGAACGAAAACGGCGAATTCGGCGCAGTTGCAGGTCATTCCTTAGGCGAATATGCGGCTCTTGTGGTTTCAGGCGCAGTAAGCCTTGAAACAGGCTTCGAGCTTATAAAGAACCGTGCAATGTGCATGGAAAAGGCGGCTGTAAAGAACGGCGGAAAAATGGCGGCAGTTATGAGCGCAGATGTTGCGCTTATCGAAAGCGTATGCAAGGAAATCACAGAGGGCGGCGACTATGTAACTCCCGTAAACTACAATTCAAAGCAGCAGACAGTTATCGCAGGCAGCGAAAACGGCATTGCCAAGGCAGCTGAAAAGCTTACCGCAAGCGGTGTAAAGAGAGTTATCCCCTTAGCAGTTGCGGCGGCTTTCCACTCCGAATTCATGAAGGAAGCGGCAGAAGAATTCAAGGGACTTATCAGCGGTGTTCAGTTTAAGGTTCCCGAAAAGAAATTCTATTCCAATGTCACAGGCGGACTCCTCACCGATTTCAGCGACATCCACGACATCTTATCCCGTCATATCTGCTCTCCTGTACGCTTCACAAGCGAGCTTGCGGCTATGCTCTCTGACGGCTTTACAAACTATGTTGAATGCGGTCCCGGAAAGACACTTGTGGGACTTGTGAAAAAGACTCTGGACGACGTTACAGCAAGCGCAATGGACGCATGATGAAAGAAGGACACACAATGAAAACATACGCAATTATAGGCTACCCTTTAGGTCACACACTTTCTCCCAATATCCACGAGAGACTTTTCTCTCTTTCAGGCAGGGAGGCAAACTACGTAAAAATGGAAATTCCGCCCGAGGAGCTTGAATCGAAATACGACGAGCTGGCTGCTCTCGGCGGCTTCAATATCACTATCCCTCACAAAGTGCCGATTATCAGATACTGCGACCGTCTTGATGACGGTGCGGCACGCTACGGCTCGGTAAACTGCCTTAAGAACGGCGACGAAAAGGTAGGCTACAACACTGACGTACTGGGCTTCACAAAGTCCATTGACCTTATGGGCGCAACTCTTGCTTCAAAGGTGCTGCTTATCGGCTGCGGCGGCGTAGGCAGAATGATGGCAATCGAAACCGCGCTCAGCGGCGGCGACCTTACAATTGCCCTGCTGAAAAGCGATGAAGCTCTGGGAAATGCAGTTGTTTCAGAAATAAAGAAAATGAAACCCGACGCACGGGTAAAGCTTGTTTTCATAGGCGGCAATGTCATTGCCGCTGAGGACTTCACCGAAAAGCCCGATTTCGACCTTATCGTGAACGCTTCACCTATCGGAATGTTCCCCAAGGTTGACAGAATGCCCTGTGACGAAAACCTGCTTGCAGGCGTTAAATTCGTGTTTGACGTTGTTTATAATCCCCGTGATACTCTCCTCGTAAAGACCGCTGAAAAGCACGGAATAAAGGCTATGAGCGGTATGTCCATGCTGGTTTTACAGGCGGTTGCCGCTCACGAAATCTGGAACGGCTCTGTTTTTGAGGAAGCAGACATCAAGCAGCTTATTTTCGACATGGAGGCGCTTGTATGAGAAACATATACCTCTGCGGCTTTATGGGCTGCGGAAAGTCACATATGGGACGTATGCTTTCAAAGAAGCTGGACTGCACTCTTGTAGATTTAGACGCTTATATCGAAGAAAAAGAGGGCAGAACTATCCCCGAAATCTTCGCACAGGACGGCGAGCCTCATTTCCGTGAGCTTGAGGCAAAATATATCCGTGAAATGCCTGAAAACAGCGTAGTTGCCACAGGCGGCGGAGCAATCATCAATCCCGTCACCGCCGAAACTGCACGGAACGCAGGAACAGTTGTATTCCTTGACGCTGATTTTGAGCTGTGCTACAACCGTATAAAGGGCGATACACACCGTCCTCTTGTAATGAAAAACACAAAGGAGCAGCTTTTCGAGCTGTTCAGCAAGCGCAGAGAAATTTATCTGAAACATTCGGATTTTTCTGTTGATTCCAATAAAAGTGCAACAGAAATCCTTGATATGATACTGAAAGGCTTAAAATGATAATCTACAATGCAAAAATCGTTCCCGTAACAGGAGAAAATATAGAAAACGGCTTTATCGAAACCGTAAACGGAAAGATAAAGTCAATGGGAAATATGACAGAAATACCATGCTCGCCCGAAAACGACGATATTGACGCATCAGGACTTACCGCCTACCCTGCCTTTATCGACGCACACTGCCACATAGGCGTTTTCGCCAACGGCTACGGCTTTGAGGGTGATGACGGAAATGAAGAAACCGACCCTGCAACACCCCAGCTCCGTGCAATCGACGCAGTAAATCCCATGGATTACTGCTTTACCGAAGCTGCAAAGGGCGGTATCGGAACAGTTATCACAGGAATGGGCAGCGCCAACCCTATCGGCGGCACTTTCATTGCCATGAAAACATGGGGCAGCAAGCGTATTGACAGGCGTGTTATAAAGAACCCCGTTGCAATGAAAATGGCACTGGGCGAAAACCCGAAATCCGTCTACCACGAAAAGGAGGAAACTCCCACAACCCGTATGGCTACCGCAGCGGTTATCCGTGAAAATCTTTTCAAGGCAAGACGTTATATGGAAGAAATGGCGGAGTATGAAAAAACAAAAGGCACTGACGATGAAACAGGCAGACCCGATTACGACATAAAGTGCGAGGCGCTTATCCCTGTTTTAAAAAGAGAAATCAAGGTGCATTTCCACTGCCACAGAGCTGACGACATTTTCACCGCTGTAAGAATTGCAGAAGAATTCAACCTTGATTACGTGCTGATTCACGCTACCGAGGGCGGACTTATTGCAGACGAGCTGGATAAGGGCACAAAGTGCGTTATCGGTCCTGTTTTCGGCGACAGGTGCAAGCCTGAACTTATGAATGCGGATATTGCCAACGGAAAGAAGCTTACGGACAACGGAATGGAAATTGCAATCTGCACAGACCATCCCGAAAATCCTATTCAGTATCTCCCTAGTATGGCAGGACTTGCAATGCGCGGCGGACTTACCGAAAAGCAGGCGCTTGAAGCAATCACCATAAATCCTGCACGCTTCTGCGGAATTGAGGACAGAGTGGGAAGTCTGGAAGTCGGCAAGGATGCGGATATTGTACTTTTCAGCGGTACATTCCACGATATTTCAAAAACACCCGATATTGTCATAATGAACGGCGAGGTTATTTAATATGAAAAAATTTATGAGAATCCCTTACGAGCAGGACAGCACCTACTCCTATGAACAGCTTGAATCAAATCTCAACGAGCTGATAAAGGAACAGGGCGAGCTTGCCCTTTACAAGCTGAAAGGCTCTCCCCTTTTTCTCATTGAAAAAGAAAAGGAAGAAGGGCAGTACTGCCTTAAGTATCACCATTCCTACAAAAAGGATATGTGCGATACCTGCGTGCGCTTCTACATTGAAAAGGGTCTTGAGAAATGCACCGCAAAAGGCTTCATCTGCAAGCCTGCAGGCTCATGGGCAGTTTTCTGGGGCGTTATTGCAACACTTTTCATAGATTTTCTCATAATTACATACTGCCTTTTATTTACTGCGGGCTTTGATATGTCAAAGGCACTTATGATTTCAGGAGTTGCAACAATTGTCCGTGCATATATCTGTATGTCGGTAATGCAGTTCAACCGCAGAAGACTTGAAGAAATAAAGCTTAAAATGATGGAAATACTGGGCATAGAGCCTGAAGAAGAAACCGAAAGGAATGAGGAAAATGAGAGAAATTGACGTTTCACTTGTCCGTGATACAGTGGCAGGACTCTGCGAGGAAGCAAACCTGAAGCTCCCCTGCGGAATGCGTGAGGTTATCGAAAACAGCATACCCTGTGAAGAAAGCCCTGTCTGCAAAGAGGTTCTGGGCGACATCGTTAAGAACATCGACTGCGCCGCAGAGCTGAATGTTCCTGTCTGTCAGGATACGGGCATGGCGGTTATTTTCCTTGAAATCGGTCAGGATGTGCATTTCACGGGCGGAAGCCTTTACGAAGCAATAAACGAAGGCGTTGCAAAGGGCTATGTTGACGGAAAGCTTCGTCTCTCTGTTGTTAAAGACCCTCTCCGCCGTGTCAATACAAACAACAACACCCCTGCAATCATACATACCTCAATCGTTGACGGCGACAAGGTGAAAATCATGGTTGCACCCAAGGGCTTCGGCAGCGAAAATATGAGCCGCCTTAAAATGTTCACTCCTTCCGCCACAAAGGAGGATATCATAGATTTCGTTACCGAAACAGTAAATATTGCAGGCAGCAACCCCTGTCCCCCTATTGTCGTGGGCGTGGGTATCGGCGGCGATTTCGAGCAGGTTGCATATCTCTCGAAAAAGGCACTCTGCCGTGACCTTGATAAGCGCAATCCCGATGAATTCTACGCAGATATGGAAGCAAAGATGCTGGAAAAGATAAACCTTACAGGTATCGGCTCTCAGGGCTTCGGCGGCACTGTAACCGCACTTTATGTAAATATCGAAACTGCTCCCACACATATTGCGGGACTTCCTGTTGCGGTAAATATCGGCTGTCACGTAACCCGTCACAAGGAGGTTGTCCTCTGATGAATATTCAGATTTTCGGAAAAAGCAAATGCTTTGACACAAAGAAAGCGGAAAGATATTTCAAGGAACGGGGCATTAAATTCCAGTCGGTAAATATACTCGAAAAAGGACTCAGCAAGCGTGAGCTGGAAAGCGTTATTTCCGCTGTGGGCGGACTTGATAATCTCATTGATGAGAAAAGCAAGGATTATTTTGAGATAAAGTATCTTTTAGAGAGTGCAAAGGCTGAAAAGCTTACAGAAAAGCCCTCTATATACAAGACTCCCATTGTACGAAACGGAAAACAGGCTACTGTGGGGTACTGCCCCGAGGTATGGAAAAACTGGGAATGAACGAAGTATTCAAGCACAGCGTAAAGAACTCCGCCGATGAGGCAATCTCCCTGTCCGTTACCTATTCGGGACACGAGAAATGCGGCGGCGGTCAGAAATGGGGCAAGGGTATCCGTCAGCAGTATATCCTGCACCTTGTAGTTTCGGGGAAAGGCGTATATGTTACCCCCGAGGGAAGCTTTGAACTCAGCACGGGTGATATGTTCCTTATCCGACCTTATACCGAAATTGAATACTATGCTGACGAAAACGACCCGTGGGAATACCTGTGGGTAAATTTCACAGGGGCAGACGCTGAAACCCTGCTTAAAAGGACAGATTTCACTGCCGCAAATCCTGTTATACATGGCTGTGATAACGAGATAAAATCCGCTATGGCAGACATAATCGCAAATGCAGGAACAACCCGTCACGAAGCGGCAGGTCTTACAGGCAGGCTTTATATACTGCTTTCCCTGCTGATGAAAAATTCTCGCAGAAAAAGCACACATTCACAGAGAGAACAGGAAAAACGCCGCATTATCAAAGCGGCAAAGGACTTTGTTGCAACAAATTATCCCCTGCCCGTTTCGGTAGAGGATATTGCTGGTGCAGCAGGGGTTTCACGCACTACCCTTTTCCGTATTTTCAAGTCGGAGCTCAACACCACTCCCGTGGATTATCTTACAGCATACCGCATTGCACAGGCGAAAACACTGCTGCTTGAAACGGATTTGTCCGTAACGGCGGTTGCACGCTCTGCAGGCTATGAAGACAACCTGTATTTCTCCAGAGTTTTCAGGAAAATTACGGGAACTACTCCTACGGAATACAGGAACTGCAACAATAATCCATATAATTGATATTATTTTTTATTGAAAATAAAGGGTGCAGGTGCTACAATGTAATTGTAAAGAACAGTGCACTGTAAAAAACAATAAACGAAAGGAAGAAAACATTATGGCAATCTTAGTAACAGGCGGCGCAGGCTACATCGGCTCACATACCTGTATTGAGCTTTTAAATGCAGGCGAGGAAATCGTGGTAATGGACAATTTCTATAACTCAAAGCCTCGTGCGGTTGAGCTTATAAAGGAAATCAGCGGTAAGGACTTTAAGTTCTACGAGGCTGATATGTGCAGTGAAGCAGATATGGAAAAAATCTTTGCCGAAAACCATATTGAAGCGGTTATCCATTTCGCAGGCTACAAGGCGGTAGGCGAAA
Source organism: uncultured Ruminiclostridium sp. (assembly GCA_964527695.1). Classification (GTDB taxonomy): domain Bacteria; phylum Bacillota; class Clostridia; order Oscillospirales; family Ruminococcaceae; genus Ruminiclostridium_E. The sequence goes on along the minus strand of CAZGRB010000012.1, from coordinate 6,660 downwards.
GCGTAAGAGAACCTCTTATGTATTTCAAAAACAATTTAGGCGGTACCTTTGTACTCCTCGAATGTATGAAGAAATACGGCTGCAAGAAGCTTATTTTCAGCTCATCCGCTACTGTTTACGGTATTCCCGAAACTGTACCCGTAAACGAGACCTTCCCCCTTTCCGCTATCAACCCTTACGGCAGGACAAAGCTTATGATTGAGGATATGTGCCGTGATTTATGCGCTTCCGACCCCGAGTGGAGCATTGCCCTTCTCAGATATTTCAACCCTATCGGCGCTCACGCAAGCGGAAAAATCGGCGAAGACCCCAACGGAATCCCTAACAACCTTATGCCTATCATTATCAATGTCTGCACAGGCAAGCAGGCAGAACTGAAGGTATTCGGCAACGACTATCCCACAGCTGACGGCACTTGCATCCGTGACTATATCCACGTTGTTGACCTTGCCCTCGGTCACCTTGCGGCTGTAAAGAGCGTACGCGAAAAGAAAGGTGCAATCCCCTACAATCTCGGCACAGGCAACGGCTATTCCGTTCTTGAAATTATCGAGACCTTTGAACGTGTAAATAATATAAAAATCCCCTATTCTATTGCAGAACGCAGAGCAGGAGACGCTGCAGAATGCTACTCCGTACCCGATAAGGCGGCAAAGGAGCTTGGCTGGAAGGCAACCCACACTCTTGAAGAAATGTGCCGTGACGCATGGAACTACGTACAGAATGTAAAATAAGCATTTATGAAGAGATTACTGATTACCTTGTCCTTATGCGGCATAATGCTTGTTTCAGGCTGTACGCAGACAGCGGAAAAGCAGGAAACTCAAACGACAACCGTCACAGCTGCTACAACGGCAACCACCACTGTCACCACAACCGTGACTACTACTGAAGCTGTAACAACCACTGCCGCCGCAACCACAACAACTACCACAACTGCCCCGCGTATCCCTGCCGCAGTTCTCACCCCCGAGGACAGCGGTCTTGAAATCACGTATAAAAACGGCTGGGTGTATGTGTATATTCCTGCTGATTACACCGACGAAAATATCGGTGAATATTTCCGCAGAACAGAATGGGTAGTATATGTTCCCGATGAAAACAGTATGTTCCGTGTTCTGAACGGAGCGCTCTATAATAAGGAGCTTACCCGACTCTATGCTGTACCCTCATGGTGCGAGGATGAGGAAACAAAGAATCTTCCCAGTCCTCAGAAATCATTTACCGTCCCTGCAAGAGTCACCTGGATTGCACCCAATGCTTTTCATATGATAACTTCGGAGAGACCTCTTATATATCTGTATATTCATGGGGGGATAACAAAGGAAAATCAGAAAGAACTGGTTCTGTGGGGAGGAACATTTGTCATAAGAAAATAAAAAATTCCGTTTTGGATTTATCCAAAACGGAATTTTTTCAGCCATTGCAGAAAAAAGGCTGAATCTGCTTGTTCTCCATAGCGTACATAAGAGCCATAGGAATCTGGTCAAAATCTCCTATGAGGGAAGCAGGCTTCTTTACAAAATCATCCTGCCCCATAGGTACAAAATAATAATTCTTGTAGTTCATAAGCATGGAAATATTCTTTGCCGAGCCTGCAAGTGCGTCATTCGTTGCAATATTCAGCAATACAGGCTTGCTTCCTCTTAAATGACTTTTCACTGCCATTGTAACAGGGGTGTCCGTAATGCTCATTGCAAGCTTTGCAAGGGTATTTCCCGTACAGTTTGCAACCAGCATTATGTCTGTCATATTCTTCGGCCCAATAGGTTCTGCTCCGTCAATTGTGTGAATAACCTCCCGACCGCACATTGTTTCCAGCTTTTTTATATGGTCTGCCGCCTTGCCAAAGCGTGTGTCGATGGAATAAGCATTGTACGACATTATGGGAATTATATCCCAGCCTGATTTCAGCAGACCTTCAAGAGCGTCAAAGCAATGTGAAAAGGTACAGAACGAACCGCACATTGCAAAGCCCAGTCTTTTACCCTCAGTTTTCATAACCCGTTCCCCCTCCTTCGCTGAGTACGGCGATAACAGTTTCCGCAATTAATTCTCCTGCCGTTGCAGGAGATACCTTCCCCGGAAGTCCCCGTGCGGCAATATATTTTATTCCCGACGGAATTTCTCCGCAGATTCCGTCAACGGACGCAAGCTCAATGTAAAGTGCATTATCCTGCATTACGGTAATTTCCTCATCACCGAAAATTCCATAAGGTACGGTATTGAAAATAACCGCAGCAGATGAAACCGCCGTCAGGAATTCCGCATTATCGGTAATGTCGGCAGTTTTGCAGCCGTAAAGCTCTGCCCAGCTCCTGTCAGACAGCCTGCGGCAGGCAACCGTTACTTCTCCGCCCATTGCCGTAAGGTATTCTGCCAGAATTTTTGCAATCCTGCCGAAGCCTGTTATAAGTATCGGCGTTCCGAGCACTGAAAAAGGGCACTCGTTCACGGCAATGGCAACTGCGCCCTCTGCTGTAAGCGCCGCATTCTTTACCGCCAGCTCCTCACGCTCAAGATAATTGACAAGACGGAATTTGTTTTCACGGCATACCTTTTCCAGCTCTTCACATACATTCCCCGTAAATACGGTGCCTCCTTCCTTCAATACCCTGCCGAGAGAACTGTAAGGCACAAGGATATCTGAATAAGGGCAGGGAATATTTACTCCGTCGGAGGATTTGTGAGGCGGAAGAACCGCACAATCAGAGAGATTATCGCCGTCATATCCTTCTGTGCAGGGAGTAAGCTTCTGAAAACCGCACAGACGGAAATTGCCGAGTCTTTTGGCGGCATAAAGCATACGCCTGTCACCGCCGATAAAAATAAAAGAAGTCATATAGAATCATTCCTTTCCTGAAAGCACAGGACTGAAAATCAGATGTCTGCATATTTCATTTCTTTCATACACAATATGAAAATATTGATTAAAATGTGCAAAACCCCTTGACAAAAATATTTTTCTCTGATATAATACCAGTAATCGAATATTGTAAATGCAATGACAGGGAACAAAGCAGTCATTTCTTTTTCAGAGAGCCGTCGTATGGTGCGAGACGGCATTGAAGGATTGTCATAACTCACCCTTAAGCAGTCGGCCGAAACAACAGTAGGTTAGAACGGTTTTCTCCCGTTACAGAGAAGCGCATTGTTGGATGCGTAACGAGTGGACATTCATATGTCAACAAGAGTGGTACCGCGAGGATTTATCCCCGTCTCTTAATTTATTAAGAGACGGGTTTTTTATTTGTATTGCAATATCGGTAATATCATATTTTGAAAGGAAAACACCATTATGAACACCGAAAAGTATCAGAAAAATTACTTTATGCCCCCCGAGAGCTGCTACGACTGGACTAAAAAGGAAAACATCCGGAAAGCTCCCATCTGGTGCAGCGTTGACCTCCGTGACGGAAATCAGGCGCTTATCGTTCCTATGAGTCTTGAAGAAAAGCTTGAATTTTTCAAGACGCTTGTTGAAATCGGCTTCAAGGAAATCGAAATCGGCTTCCCTGCCGCAAGCGAAACGGAATATGAATTCTGCCGCACACTTATTGAAAGAAAGATGATTCCCTCTGACGTAAAAATTCAGGTACTCACCCAGTCAAGAGAGCACATCATCAAGAAAACATTTGAAGCACTTGAAGGTGCGGAAAATGCAATCGTCCACCTCTACAATTCCACCTCCGTTGCTCAGCGTGAACAGGTTTTCCGCAAGAGCAAGGAAGAAATCATGAAGATTGCAACAGACGGCGCAAAGCTCCTTAAAGAATATGCAGAAAAGACCCCCGGCAATTTCAGCTTTGAATATTCCCCCGAAAGCTTCACAGGCACAGAGCCCGAATATGCTCTCGAGGTCTGCAACGAGGTGCTGAAAATATGGGACCCCACCCCCGAAAACAAGGTTATAATCAATCTCCCTGTAACTGTTCAGCTCTCCATGCCCCACATCTACGCTTGTCAGGTTGAATATATGTGCAGACACCTCTATAAAAGAGAGAACGTTATCGTTTCCCTTCACCCCCACAACGACAGAGGCTGTGCGGTAGCTGACGCCGAGATGGGTATTCTTGCTGGTGCGGACAGAATCGAAGGCACACTGTTCGGAAACGGCGAACGAACAGGTAACGTTGACATCGTAACACTTGCACTCAATATGTTCAGCCACGGTGTTGACCCCGAGCTGGATTTTACCGATTTACCCAGAATTGTAAAGACCTACGAGCAGATGACCTGTATGCACGTAAGCGAAAGACAGCCCTACAGTGGTGCGCTTGTCTTCGCCGCTTTCTCAGGCTCCCACCAGGACGCTATCGCAAAGGGTATGCGCTGGAGAACCGAAGAAGGACACGACCCTCACTGGTCTGTGCCTTATCTGCCCATTGACCCCATGGATATAGGCAGACAGTATGACGGCGACATCATCCGTATCAACAGCCAGAGCGGCAAGGGCGGTATCGGCTTCTTACTGGAGCAGAAATACGGCATTGTTCTTCCCGCAAAGCTTCGTGAGGTTGTAGGTTACGCTGTCAAGGACGTTTCCGACAAGCAGCACCGTGAGCTTTCTCCCGACGATGTTTATGACATTTTCCGTGGTCAGTTCGTAAATGTAAGCTCTCCTCTTAAAATCGCAGATGTTCATTATACACGTGGCGAAAGCTCCTTCACCGCTGAGGTTACAGTGATGCTTCAGGGCGAAAAGAAAGTCATTACAGGCGACGGTAACGGTCGTCTTGACGCAGTTGCAAACGCAATCAAGGCTCATATGAATATTGATTTCTCGATTATCAGCTACTCGGAGCAGGCTCTCGAACAGGGCTCGCACTCAAAGGCTATGTCCTATATCGAAATCAAGAACAGCGACGGCGGTATCTCCTGGGGGGCAGGCACTCACAACGATATTATCATGTCGTCTGTTCATGCACTTGTTTGTGCTATCAACAGAGGGATTTCCGCTGAAAAATAATTTTTGAAATCATGTAACCTTTTTGATTTTTCTGAACTCTTATGTGTTAAGGACATTAAGGAGGTCTATTATGAAAAGACAGAATATCATCGGAATTTCTGCTGTTCTTGCGGCTTTGTGCCTTATGAGCGGGTGTGAAAGCACGACGGAAGATACGGAAACCGAAGCTACAACCACAGAAATACCTGTGGTTACAACAACAGCTGAAACCACGACAGCACAAACCACCGCTACAACGGAAGAATCCGAAGAATTCGTTCCCAAATATGAGGTTGACCATATCGACGACAACGATATTTATATTTATAAGAATCCCGAAGTATGGACATACGAGGAGTTGTTTGAAAATCTCACTATAAACGGCAGAACCTTTGAACCCCCTCTCACCCTTGAAAAACTGGGAGAAGGCTTCACCATAGATTATGATAATCTGAACTGGAACGAAGAAGAGCATTATTGCGGCGCACGGCTTTTTTATAACGAAACGGAATTTGCCTCTGTGTTTTTCTTTGACGTTAATAATGCAGATGAACTTAAAAATGCGGAAATAGATGCTATTCTCCAGATATATGAAATGAACACATCTGACAAAAATATTGACGTACTTAAAATAAACAATATAGGTATCGGCACGCACAGAGAAGAACTGGAAGTTTCTTATGGAACGCCTTATGGCGAGCAGAAATGGATTTTGATTTATTTCAATGATGGTCTGACGTTTTTGTTTGCAGAACATGAAGCAGATTTACCGTTGGAAATTGGCGAAATTCAATGGATTAAATTAGACTTCACAAAATTTCCGAAAGAAAATCAACAATAAATACGCAATCGGCGGTTTCCGTAACGGAAACCGCCGATTTTCACATATATGCCGTCTGAGGCAGCACCAAAATCATTCATTATTCATCATTAATCATTCATCCAAAACGTTGACAAACCGCAATTTATATAGTATAATAGATAAGAATATAAATAAAACAGGCGGAGGAATCCCCCAAAAGAAAGGATTGTCACAAAATGGGACTTTTCAGTAAGCTGTTCGGCAGCTATTCAGAAAAAGAATTAAAAAGAATAGAGGGTACTAAGCAGGCTGTCCTCAATCTTGAGCCTATGTATCAGGCTATGACGGATAAGGAGCTTCAGAACCAGACTAACGTGCTGAAAGGACGTCTTGCTGAGGGTGAATCCCTTGACTCCATTCTCCCTGACGCATTCGCTGTATGCCGTGAAGCTATGTGGCGTGTTATCGGCATCAAGCCTTACCCCGTTCAGATTATCGGCGGTATCGTTCTTCATCAGGGACGTATTGCGGAAATGAGAACAGGTGAAGGTAAGACTTATGTTGCTGCGCTCCCCTCATATCTTAACGCACTTACAGGCAAGGGCGTTCACGTTGTAACAGTAAACGACTACCTCGCAAAGCGTGACAGTGAGCTTATCGGCCGTGTTCACCGCTTCCTCGGTCTTACAGTAGGCCTTATAGTTCACAGCAAGAACAATGACGAGCGTCGTAAGGCATATGCCTGCGACATCACATACGGTACAAACAACGAGTATGGCTTCGACTACCTCCGCGACAATATGTGCATCAGAAAGACTGAAAAGGTTCAGCGTGAAATGAACTTTGCAATCGTGGACGAAGTTGACTCTATCTTAATCGACGAAGCAAGAACTCCTCTTATCATCTCGGG
>CAZGRB010000011.1:0-22830 GCA_964527695.1 uncultured Ruminiclostridium sp. | reverse complement strand
ATACCGTTACAGGAGAAATGTCCGACGGTATGATTTTTATGGATACATCAGAAACGGTAAAGATAATTCTTGATAATGCAGAGCTGACAAATAAAAGCGGTGCTGCAATCATAAGCACGGGCGGAAAGCTTGTGCTCGAGGCGGCAGATGGTACGGAAAACAGCCTCACAGACGGAAAGGATTATGATTTTGCAAGAAGCTTTGAAAGCGAAGAGCTTCACCGTTCGGCAATCTACAGCGAAGGCAAGCTTTATTTCAGTGGAACAGGAAGGCTTGCGATAAATGCACGTTACAAGGATGCAGTTTATGCAGAAGAGGCTGTTCACATAAACGAATGTACGTTGGAAATTGTGGCAGACAAGGAAGGAATCGGCTCGGGCAGTGTTATTAAAGCCGCAGACTGCACTGTAACCGTAATAAGCGAAGGCGATTGTATCAAAACAGAAAGCGCCAGCGAGGGCGGAATCGCTCTTGACCGCTGCAATCTCAATCTTTCCTCGGAAAAGGACGGGATACAGTCAGGGTATGACCTTAAAATAAAGGAATGCGGCATAAATGTGAATACCACAGGGGATATTCTTGCAGATACAGAACTTAGCAGCAAGGGTATAAAGGCTCTGAGAATGGAAATAACCGACAGCAATATTACAGCGGTAACCACTGACCATTCGGTAAAATGCGACGGTGAAGCGGTTATTTCGGGAGGCAGTCTCACACTGTCTTCTACATCAGGCAAGGGTATTACAGCAGTCGGCGCGCTTACAATAAACGCTGATATTGACGTCATGCAGAGCAGGGAAGCAATAGAAAGCAAGGATGTTCTTACCATAAACGGCGGAAATATAAATATTGTTTCGACAGACGACGGGCTCAATACAGGCGGTGACGATTTCCTTACTGACCATACCATGAACATAAACGGCGGTACGATTGTTGTGAATGCAGGAGGCGACGGGCTTGACGCAAACGGCGATATCAATGTTACAGGCGGTACAGTGGTAGTTTTCGGCCCTGCGAACGATGCTAACTCATCCCTTGACAGCGGTGATTTTGGTTACAGCATAAACGTATCAGGCGGAAATATCCTTGCTATGGGAAGTATGGGTATGATGAGTACTCCCAACGGAACCTGCGTAAGTGCAACAGATTTTTCAGCGGCGCAGGGTGCTGAAATTGCCGTAAAGAACAGCAACGGCGACGAAGTGGTTATTGTTACAGTGCCAAAAGCGGTAAACGGACTTATACTCTGCGGTGACAATGCAGAAGAATACAGAATATACGCTGACGGCACGGAGGTGCAGACTCAGTCAGGCTTCGGAAGCGGTTTCGGAGGAATAGGCGGCGGCTTCAACGGTCGTGACGGCAAGGCGAATAAAAAGCAGAACATCACAGGCGAACCGCCTGAGCTTCCTGACGGCACCATGCCTGAAAATGCAGGAGAAATTCCTGAAATGCCTGAGGGCGGATTCGGAATACCAGAGGCAGGAAACGGGGATTTACCCCAGATTCCTGACGGCGGCTTCGGCGGAATGACTCCTCCTGACGGAAGCTTCGGTGATATTGTTCCTAATGGAATCGGGGAAAGCATTTAAGCGGTGATATATAAAAAGAAGCGGCGCCAGCGGCGCCGCTTCTGCCTTTTTCTCCAACGGAGAAAAAGGCAGATTGTCGGGGCAGCGTAAGCCGCCCCGACAATCCTTTGCACTTGTTTCAGTCAATAAAAAACGGTATAAACATAACAGCAATTCCGATAAGCACCAGAGGAGTGCTTATAAAGTAAACCAGTGACTTTCCCTGAGGAATATACCTGTTATGATTGTTGAGATAAAACACCTTGCTGGCAGCACAGAATATAACGCCGACTATTCCGCAAACCATAAGACACAGCGACGCCGTGGAGCATACCGAAGCGATACTGTCACAGATGGCTTTAATCTGAGGGTCTGCATTTCCGCAGGCTGCAGGAAGATAATTTGCAAAGGTTACGATAATATTGTTTGCTGCGTGAAGGATTACGGTAGGTACAATAGAGTTATACCTTACAGCGATTATTGAATAAAACGTCCCCAGAATTGCCGCATAGGCGAACTGGTCAAAATTTCCGTGGTAAAGCCCGAAAACAATACCCGTGATAAGCGCTGCGCTTAGGTCATTATATGCTCTCAGGGGCTTCAGGAGCAGATTTCGGAATATATATTCCTCGGCAATTGGTGCAACTATGCAGATACAAAAGGCAAAAACACCGAATTCGCCCATATTCTGCGGCTCCATGCCTGCAAAGGCTTCTTCGATTTCGCCTGTGCCGAAAATGCTGTCGATAGCGGAATTTATAAGCTTCGTGACAATAGTTCCCACAGCGCCCAGCGTCATACCGCCCGAAAACAGCCAGAAGGCTTCGCCGTCTATGTGGGTGTAGCTTTTGTCGGGGACAAAGGCGGCACATTCCTCGCTGAACATAAGAGTGAGGATAATCACGGGGAAGAGATAGGCTGAAAATTCGTTTATAATCATTATCGTGGAATAGCTCAGCTCTGCACCGCCCGAAAAAAGTGCGGCTAAAATGACAAATACATAGGGTGCAAAACGGTTATTCAGCACCAGTGCAATCATTGCAATACCGATTTTTTCAGCAAGCTTTCTGTATTTTGCTTTCTGGTCGGTATACATCTGTGTGTCAAATATATGTGGGGTTTCGTTCATTGAGCCTCCTTAGAATAATTTTGCAATAAGCATATCGGAAAAGCCTGCAAAAGTGTCAATAATCAGAAGAACTGCAATAACTGACGGGACGGTCAGTAAAAGCATTGCGGTCTTCTTTCCGTTGGAAATTTCATTCCAGACAGCAGGCACCTTGTATTTTTTTATCTGCTTTATTTTCATTACCGCACACACAATTCCTGCAAGCATGAGCACCAGCGCACTGACCATAAACAGTCCGAAGAACACTATTATAATCATATCTCCGTCAGGAATTGCTTCGGTGCTTCCGCTCATTACATATTCCTGAACGCTGGGTGTTGTCATAAGGAGGAGGAGCATACCCGAAATACTGTTGAATATTGCGTGGATAATGGTTGTGGGGAAAATTGAGCCTGTAACGTTTGCAATATAGCCGAGAGCAATTCCTATTACGGCAGTATAGAAAAACTGGCTGAAATTCCCGTGATACAGCCCGAAAAGAATGCCTGTAACAAAAACGGCGAAGCCGTTTCCATAAGGCTTAAGGGAGTCCATAAGCACACCACGGAAGATAAATTCCTCAAAAACAGGAGCAATCACCACAAGAGTAAACAGCAGAAACCATGCAGATGTCATATCGGGAGGCTGAAGGCTGGTGACAGTGTTGAAGGAATCGTTAAGGTCGGCAAAATGCGTAATAAGCACGGTTACAAGCATTGTCAGAATGTTTGCAATCTGCCCCATACCATATACAGCGGCGAAATTGCCCACAGCCTTTATGCAGCGAGGGGGGATTTTATAAATCTCCTTTACCTTACTGCATTTATTGTCAAAAAATCCGAACATACCCGCACCTATCAGCGACGGGGCAATCTGCAGGCAGATACCCGAAAGCATAAGGTGCAGTATGTATAGAGCGGTAGGAGAGAGTGTGTCTTCAAAAAGCGAATAAAGTCCGTTTATAAGTAATCCTGCAACTAAACGCAGAATAAAGCTTACGGTTACAAACAGCCCCGTTTTGAAAACTATCTTTTTAAAGGATGACAGCTTATCATTTTCAGGGATTGTTACATTTTCTTCCATTTTATTTCCTTTCCCATTCTGAACTAATAATTAAGAATGAATAGCGAAGAGTTAAGGTGTAGCTTTGCGTCATATTTTAAATTTATCGCCGTAAGGCGATTCCTTGACTATTCACTGTTCATTTTTCGTTTTTCGTCAAAAATCCTTAGACTTTTCTCTTACGTTTATTATTATGTTCCCAGTTTTCAATAGTCTTAGGCTGGCCTCTTTCGATTACGAGGCTGTTTGCAGGAACATTTCTTGTGATTGTGGAGCCTGCGGCGGTAGTTGCATTTTCTCCGATTTCCACCGGAGCAATAAGATTTGTATTACAGCCGATGAAGGCATGGTCGCCGATAACTGTGCGGAATTTGTTGAGCCCATCATAGTTTGCGGTAACACAGCCGCAGCCGAAGTTTACATCCTTGCCCACATCGCTGTCGCCTACATAGGTAAGATGTGAAACAGAGGTCATCATACCCAGCTCCGAGCTCTTGATTTCTACGAAATCCCCGATTTTTACTCCATCATGGAGTATTGAGCCTGGGCGCAGATGAACAAATGGGCCTGCCTTTACGTTATTGTAAAGAACTGAGTCGTATGCCTGAACATTGTTAAGTACATTATTTTCGCCGATTGTGCAGTTTTCTATGATAGAATTCGGGCCGATAACCGAGCCTGCGCCGATTGTGGTCTTGCCTCTCAGAATTGTATTGGGGAGAATTCTGCAGTCCTGACCGATTTTAACATCCTTGCCGATAATGATTCCGTCAGTGCAGACAAATTCCACACCGTTATCAAGGTGCTTGTCAATTACAGTGTTTCTTGCGATTGTATTCAGTCGGAGCAGGTCACGGCGGCTGTTTGCGCCGAGAACTATATCAGCATTGTCTGCACAGAAAGCGGAAACCTTACCGCCGTCGGCGAGAGTGATTCCTATAACATCGGTGAGATAGTATTCTCCTGCTGCATTGTTGGGCTGTAAACGGGGGAGAGCGGCTTTAAGTGCTTTTGAATCAAACCAGTAAACCCCTGAATTAATCTCCTTTATAAGCTTTTCCTGTTCATTGCAGTCCTTCTGTTCGGTGATTCTGAGAAGATTTCCCTTTTCGTCACGGATAATTCTGCCGTAGCCTGTGGGATTTTCAATTTCCGCAGTTACAACTGTCACCTTGCTTGCAGAGGAAATATGGGCTTCAAGGGAATTTTTAATAGTATTGCTGTCAATAAAGGGTGCGTCGCCGCAGAGAACAAGCACATTGTCGCATAAATACAGCATTTCAGCCGCCTGCATTACCGCGTGGCCTGTGCCTTTTCTTTCTGTCTGCATAAAGGTGCGCGTGATACCAAGAGAACTCACGTATTCAGAAACAATTTCAGCACCGTTGCCTACAACAACGCCTATGCTTTCTCCGACAAAATCCGCTTCATAAAGGCTGTCAAGCACCCAGCCTATCATGGGCTTTTCCAGCACCTCGCACATAACCTTGGGACGGGCGGATTTCATTCTTTTTCCGTCGCCTGCCGCTAAAATAATTGCACCTGTCTTCATAAATACTGTTTTTGTCCTTTCTATGGTATATGAAATTACTTAAAATATGTATATTCAATTGCTGTTGCTTTGCATACCCTTTTATTATTGCACATTTTGATGAAATAATCAAGTATAATTTTATATTGATTTAAAAAGCCCTTTGTGGTATAATAAACTTATCTATATTACCATGAGGTTATGACTATGATTAAGGAATTTGAAAAGAATAAGGATAAATTTATAAAAGCTGTACGTGAGAAGGCGGAGAACGGCACAGCAAAGGCTCTGGATACAGAGGCAAGAGAAACGAAGGACGCTGTGACAGCATATGCGGCGGCTTTCTGCGCGGTAAAGGAAGGGCTGGGGCTTACTCCTTATGATACACAGATTATGGCAGGTGCATATCTGGATGACAACGCAATAGTTGAGCTTGCCACAGGCGAGGGCAAGACCATAGCCGCAGTTTTTGCCGTATATTACAGTGTTATCAAGGGCGAAAAGGTCAACGTTTTTACCTTTAACGACTATCTTGCAAAGCGTGACAGAACATGGATGAAGCCTGCCTATGACCTTCTGGGTGTAACCAGCGCATATATTACCGAGGAAACGCCCAGAGCGGAAAGGACGGAGCTGTATAAATCCGATGTTGTGTATTCAACGGCAAAGGAATGCGGTTTCGACTATCTGCGTGACTTCACTGTTTTCACTCCCGAAGAAAGAGTATCGGGAAAGCTTCAGCGAGTGATTGTTGACGAGGCGGATTCACTGCTCATTGACGAAGCAAGAATACCGCTTATTATTGCAGGAAGCTATGAAGTAAAGCTTGATGCGGATTTTCCTGCAATATTTGATTTTGCAAAGACTCTTTCCGTGGAAGAATTTGAAGCGGACGCAGAAGCAGGCTCAGCTTATCTCACTCCCAAGGGGCAGAAAAAGGCAGAAGAACATTTCGGCTTCAGCAATATTTATGACGAAGAAAATAACGATGTGCTTACAAGAATCGGCGACTGCCTTGAAGCGCTCTATGTCCTTAAGGAGGATGTTGACTACATCGTAAAGGACAATCAGATCTGTATTATTGACAAATTCACAGGCAGAGTGTCCGAGGAGCGTCATTTCCCCAGTCTTGTCCATGCGGCAGCTGAACTGAAGCACGGACTTAAGGTTACGGAAAGAGGGGTACTGCTGGGAGATATTACAATCCAGTATTTTATCCGTCTGTTTGAAAAGGTTTCGGGCATGACAGGCACAGCGGCAACCTCAAGACAGGAATTTGAAACTCTTTACGGACTTCTTGTAAAGGTTGTTGAACCCAACACTCCCTCACATCGTGAGGATTTGCCTATGGCGGTGTATTATGATAAGGATTCAAAGCTTAATGCCGCCGCAGACGAGGTGCTGAAAGCCTATGAAAAGGGACAGCCTGTACTTATCGGAAATGCCGACATAGATATGAGCGAGGAGTTTTCAGCCCTCCTGAAGGACAGGGGTGTTCCTCACACAGTTCTTAACGCAAAGAATGATGAGCTTGAAGCGGAAATCGTCAAGAACGCAGGTATGCCCGGGGCGGTAACCGTTTCTACCAATATGACAGGCAGAGGTGTTGATATAAAGCTGGGCGGTGAGGATGAAAAGCTTCATGACGAAATTGCTCAAAAGGGCGGACTTTATGTAATCTGCACCTTTATGGCGGAAAGCTCCCGTATCAACAATCAGCTCTACGGCAGAGCAGGCAGACAGGGCGATCCCGGTCAGAGCCGCCTTTTCGTATCCCTTGACGAGGATATTATGGATATTTTCGACCTGAAAAAGAATTCGGGCAGACACTATCCAACTGAGGCTACATCCTCTGAAATTCAGGATAAAACTCTATCTAGAGAGATATGCCGTGTTCAGCAGATTTCACAGGATAAGCGCCTTGACCAGCGCAAGCGCCTTATGGAGTTTGCGCTTATCAACGAAAAGCACAGACAGGCGGTTTTCCTTTCCCGTGAAAAGCTGCTTATGGGCGGAGAATCTACAATATGGCAGGATAATTTCCCTGATGAATACAAAGCAGCTGTTCAGAAATACGGCGAAGCAAAAGCGAATGAAATCCAGCGCACAGCGGCAATGGCGGTGATGAATCTCCATTGGAGCGAGTATCTTGACTACACCGCTTCTCTCAGAGAGGGCATACACCTGCGTGCAATCGGCGGCAAGGATCCTGCCGAGGAATACAACATTGAATGTGACAATTTCTATCAGGCAATGGGCGGTATGGCTGTGGAAAGCATGGGCGAAATACTGACAAGTCTTATTGCCGACGGCGTTGAAAATGTAAAAATAAACAGACCCACACGTACATGGACATATCTGCTTGCGGGAATTGCAGATAAGCTCAGGAGAAGAACCTTAGCGGAATATATACTGGGCGATGAGGATTATGAGGACCCGTATTCCGACGAATATGACGAGGTGTACGCAGAGGAATCCGCAGAAGAAGCGTACGAGGCTGAAGAAGCGGCAGAGGAGCAGCCTAAGAAGGGCTTTTTTGCGAGACTTTTCGGAAAGAAATAAACAGGGCGGACGCTTACAGGGGCGGTGCGCCGCTCAGCGGAGCTGAGCGGCTTCCGCGGCGGCGAAGCCGCCGCGGAAGTGCGGTCTGCCGCAGGCAGACCGCATGGCGCACCGCACCTGTTACGGGTCCGCCGTCGACAACGGCTGCAAATGGAACAGCATTATAAAAGGCGGAGACCTGCACAAACAAAACGGAGGACAACCACATGAATACAATAGCGGCAATCGCCACACCCTTAGCCGAGGGCGGCATTTCCGTAATCAGAATATCGGGCGATAAGGCCATAGAAATTGCGGAAAAGGTGTTCCGCCCCGTAAGCGGCAAAGCCGTTTCGGAAATGAAAGGCTATACCGCCGCATACGGTGAAATCATTGACGGAGAAAAGAAGCTGGACGACGGAGTTCTGCTCATATTCCGTGCCCCCCACAGCTATACAGGCGAGGACGTTGCGGAAATTTCCTGTCACGGCGGACTTTATATCACAAAGCGAGTTCTTTCCGCTTGCTATAATGCAGGAGCAAAAGCTGCACAGGCAGGAGAATTTACAAAGCGTGCTCTTCTTAATGGCAAGCTTTCCCTTACACAGGCGGAGGCGGTTGCCGACATCATAAGCGCCCAGAATGAGCAGTATTTAATGTGCAGCAAGGCACAGCGTGAGGGCGCATTATACCATAGAATACGAAAGGTTTCCGAAAAAATCCTTTCTCTTACAACTCTGATCCAGGCGTGGATAGACTATCCCGATGAAATGGAGGACGATTTTGACGGAAATCTGGAGGCGCAGAAGCTTACCGAGGTTATTGATGAGCTTACCGCCTTTCTGGACAGTTACCACAGCGGTCAGCTTATGCGTGACGGCGTTCCCTGTGCTATTGTGGGAAGACCGAACGTAGGCAAATCCACGCTTATGAACCTGCTTTCGGGAACAGAACGCAGTATCGTTACCGATATCGAGGGTACAACCCGTGACATTGTGGAGGAAACGGTAATGGCTGGGAATATTATGCTCCGTCTTGCGGACTGCGCAGGCATACGTGACACCGATGATGTTGTGGAAAGCATAGGTGTTGAACGTATGCTGAAGAAAATCGACAGTGCAAGCCTTGTTTTCGCGGTATTTGACGGAAGCCGACAGCTTTCCGACGATGACAGGCGGCTTATGTCTCATCTTACAGGTAAAAACTGCATCTGTATCATAAACAAGACCGACCTCACTCAGGTTATCGACAAGTCAGAGCTTACTCAGTTCGATGAGATAATTGAAATCAGTGCAAAGGATATTTCTGCGGCAGAGAAGATAAGCGAAGCGGTTTCCCGTAGGACAGGGCTTTCAAAGCTTGACCTCTCCTCAGGCTTTATCGCCAACGAGAGACAGCGTATCTGCATACAGGACGCAAGGGAATATATAAATCAGTCACTTACAGCCTTACAGCTGGGCGTGACGCTTGACGCAGTGGGCATTATGTGCGAAAGCGCCCTTGAAAGATTGTATGAATTATCAGGCGAAAACGTCAGCGAAGCGGTAATTGACCAGGTATTCGCCCGTTTCTGCGTCGGCAAGTAGCGTTCCGCTACGGGCAGTTCCGCTGTGCGGTGATTTTTAGAAACCGAGCGAAGCGAGTATGAAAAGTTTTCGGTCAAGCATTTTACAAAAGGCTTGGCGGGGTAAGGGGCGGCAGCCCCTGCTTTATTCTCATTATCATAAAAAGGAGAAACTATGCTTGAAATTATATACGGTGAAGCGGGGACAGGAAAATCCTCGCTTCTTTACAAAAGAATAAGTGAAGCGGCGGAAAGCGGCAGAAAGGTATTTCTTTTTGTGCCTGACCAGTTCTCCTTTGAAGCGGAGAAAAGGATATACCGAAGCGTAAGAGCCCCTTTTGCAATGAACGTTACAGTAACAATGCTTTCCCGTTCTGCTCAGAAAATTCTTCAGCTTTACGGCGAAACAAAAGTCTATGCTGACAATATAGTAAAGTCAATGCTTATGAATCGTGTGCTGAAAGCGCTTATGGCGGAGGACAGGCTTACATATTACAGAAAGCAGCTGAAAAACAAGGGCTTTTCTCAGATAATGCTGGGCATTATAAGTGAGCTGAGAAGCGGAGGAGTTACTCCCTCGGCGCTGAGAACGGCAATTTCTGACAATGCTGATGACTTTTCAGGAATCCTTATAAACAAGCTCAGCGATATAAGTGAAATATATACTGAATATGACGCATTGCTGACAGCGTCCTTTGACGACAGGCTGGATGATTTGCGCCGTGCCTCACAGCTTTGCTATGAATCGGGATATTTTAATAGTGCAGAGTGCTTTTTTGACGGGTTTGATGAATTTTCAGGCAGTCAGCTTGCATTTATAAAGGAAATCTGCGCTTCTGCGGAAAAGACAACCTTTGCCGTTACCGCATATGAAAGGGGTTCGGAAAAATCTGTATTTCTTGCGGCTTCACAGCTTATGATGAAACTTGAAGCAATGGATGAAAACACAGTATTTACCCGTGTGGAAAAGCGGTATCGTGGTAATCCTGTCTGCGAAATGGTAAGAGCGCAGGATATGTGGCAGGAATGTGACTGGATATGCTCGCAGATACACAGGCTTACGGACGAGGGCTTCAGATACAGGGATATTGCGGTGCTTATGCCCGATAAGGCTTACGGTCAGATTCTTGCAAGTGCAATGAAAAAATATGATATCCCTGCCTTTGTGGATATTCCTCAGCCCCTTATAGACAAATCGGTTGTCCGTTTCATTATCTACGCATTACAGGCGCTCAGCTTTGAAACAGACGACCTGCTCCGCTATGTAAAAAGCGGCTTTGTCCGTCAGAAAAACGGAAAGACAATCAGCAACATACAGGCGGATAACCTGGAACAGCTGTGCCGCTGCTACGGAATAGAAAAGCGAGACTGGCTGAAACCCTTTCCTGAAAGAGCAGATCCCGACGGAGAAATGGAACAGCTCCGCCTTGAAATAACAAAGCCGTTACAGGGCTTAAAAAAGCATACCGAAAACGCAGACGGTGCGGAAATGGTTGAAGCACTCTGCGACTTCATCTGCCGTGAAATGGATATAGGCAGAAGCATTTATTCCCTTTATCTTGAGGGCAGGGACGAAAACGGAAAGGTTATAGTTGACAAGAAGAAGCAGGACGAATACAGCTCAATCTGGGAGGATGTGGTTGAAATTCTTGAATCCGCCCATGAAGCCTTCAGAGGAAGCAGACCAACCGCTGAGGAGTTCACCGATATGCTGATTCAGGCGTTTACCACTGCGGAAATCGCAAAGCCGCCTCAGGTTCTTGACGCAGTGACGGTAGGCGATGTGGACAGAAGCCGTTTTACAAAGGTCAGAGCCGTATTCATCTGCGGTATGAATCAGGGAATCATGCCCCGTCCCGGCAGAACCTCAGGCAATTTCACGGGAAGTGAGACCCAGACCCTCGTTTCCTGCGGAATAACTATCGGCGGCGACCGTACCACACGTATGTCTTCGGAGCTTTTCAGACTTTACCGCTGTATAAATCTTCCCGAAGAACGGCTTTTCATCACTTATCCTATGCTCAGCGACAGCTTTACACAGCTGTCACCGTCGCCTTATACCGAGGATATTGAACGTCATTTCGGCATAAGCGTAAAGGGTGCGGACGAATACGGCGCAGACTTTTACTGCCGTACCGAAAAGGCGGCAAAACGTTATCTTTCAAAAATATACTCGGACTACTCGAAAAAGCACGAAAAAGCGGCAATAACAAAGCTTTTGGGCGCTGACCCCTTTGACGCAGTAACAACTGCATCGGGAGAAAGGCATATCCTTTCTTCGGAATATGCCGCAAAGCTTATGGATAAGCCGTCCTATTCGCCTACCGCTCTGAATAAAATCAACAACTGCAAGTACAGCTTCTTCTGCCGGTACGGTCTCGGAATAAAGGAGCGTGGCAGAAGAGAGCTCGGCGCAATGCTGACAGGTAATGCTGTTCACTTCTGCCTTGAAAGGCTTTTAAAGGAACAGGGAGAAAATCTTCCGTCACTTTCCGATAAGGAAATCTCCGATAACGTGAAAAACAGCCTGTCTGTTTATCTCAGGGACGAGCTTGCAGAGGGCTTCGGGGCAGGTGAACGCTTCTCCTATCAGGTAAAGCGGCTTGAGGAGCTGGCTGTCCCTGCGGCAATCAATGTCCGTGAGAGTATGAAGGCTGACCAGTTCGTGCCTATGGAGCTTGAACGGCCTGTGGAATACAAATTCGGTGACGTTACCGTAAAGGGAATATGCGACAGACTTGATATTTCAAAGGACGGGGAGTATATCCGAGTTGTGGACTACAAGCGTGGGAAGAATGAGCTTCCCATGAAGAGCGTTTATGACGGGGAGAACTTGCAGATGCTTCTGTATCTTTTCGGGCTCAGCGAGGAGCTGGAAAAGAAACCCTCGGCAGTGCTGTATCAGCCTATCGGAGGTTATCACGACGCAAAGGCAACCTCTGCGGATATAGCGGACGATATTGCGGCAATCGAACAGGAAAATGCGGTGCTTCACCTTGCAAACGGGCTTATTATACAGGATTCCCCCGACAAGAAGGAAGCGGATTTTATAAACAGCGTTTACAACAGTCTTTATAAATCAGGCTCATCACGAAAGACCACCTTTACAAAATCGCCTGTTATATCCTGTGAGAATTTTGAAAGCCTTAAAAATTACTGCGAAGCCTATGTTAATTCCATGGTGCTTCAGACAAAAAACGGTATGATAAGCGCCTGCCCCAGAGATGAGAAAAGGTGCGGTTACTGTGAATACAGCCTGTTCTGCGGGCACGAGAGAGAGGAGGAAGAGGAATGAGTGCAAACTGGACGGACAGACAGCTTGAAGCCATAGAACACAGCGGCGGAGCGGCGATTGTTTCCGCAGCGGCGGGAAGCGGCAAGACGGCTGTTCTTGTAGAAAGAGTCATACGGCTTATAACGGACGAGGAAAAGCATATAGATGCAGATAAGCTTGTGGTTGCGACCTTTACGGAAAAGGCGGCAGGAGAGCTTCAGACAAGACTTCAGAAGGCTCTCGGCGAAGCCCTTGCGGCAAACCCTTCCGATTCATACATCCGCAGTCAGCGTGTAAAGCTTGAAGACGCAAGCATTTCCACAATCAGCAGCTTCTGTATGAAGCTTATACGTGAAAACAGCTCCTTTCTCGGTCTTTCTCCCGATTTTTCGGTAATTGACGAGGCGGAGGGACAGCTCCTTTACGAAAAAGCGCTGGATACGGTTATGGAAAGGTTCTACGAAAACGGTGAAGATGCGGTGAAAGGGCTTCTCTACGACTGGTACGGCAGGGAGGACGACTCGGAGCTGTGCTGTGCGGTGACGGAGCTTCATGATTTTATGCGTAAGCTTCCCGACCCTGAAGGTTCAATGAACAAATGGCAGGAAATGTATGATAATCCTGCAGAATACAAGGACGATTTGTTCTCTCTTTACGGCGAAATCTGCATAAGACCCTTTGCCGAGGAAATGGCGGAGCTTTTGCCTCAGAATCCGTCGTCATGGGATGAAATAAGCGAGCCCTGCTACAATTCGTGGAAATATATTATTGCTAATCTGCTGGGAATTTCGGGAGGCACTGACCCGTTTTACGACAAAAGCGGCGCAAGCGTCAGAAACGCTCTTTCAATGGAGCCTGTAGCCCCGAAAAAAGCGCCTGACGGTTATGATGATGCGATTCTAAAGGAAACCCATAAGCTTCTTGCGGCAATATGGAAAAAGCTTGTGCCGTACCTTACGGCAATGGAGAATTACGAAGAAAATATGGCGGAATGCGCCCCTGTATTGAAAGCGCTTACTGCGCTTGCTGCACGGGTTGATGAAGAATACTCCGCTGCAAAGAGGGCAAGGAACAAGATTGACTTCAGCGACGCAGAGATTTTTGCGCTTAAGCTTCTTTCTGATGAAAAAGTCGCTTCGGAGCTGAGAAAAAACGCTCAGGTGATAATTGTCGATGAGTTTCAGGACAGCAACGATATGCAGTATGAGATTTTCCGCCGCCTTTCCGACAACGGCAGAAATCTTTTCTTTGTAGGCGATATAAAGCAGTCGATTTACCGTTTCCGCGGCGCAAACCCGGGAGTTTTTGCGAAAATTATGGAGGATGACAGCTTCAGGGCAATTCATCTCAACAGAAATTTCCGAAGCTGTGAGACAGTTATTGACTCGGTAAACGGAATTTTTGAAAAGACAATGACAAAATCGCTTGGCGAGGTGGATTACAACGACGACGCAAAGCTTGTAACAGGTGCAGCCCAGTATAATCCCGATGAAAACAACAGAACTGAGCTTATACGTGTTCATGGCAGACGTAAGCCCGAGGCAAGAGAAAAAGAGGGTGCATATATTGCTGACCGTATAAGGAATATGGTGGAAAGCGGATTTAAAGTAACAGATAAGGACGGCACGGTGCGCCCCTGCGGATACGGGGATTTTGCTGTGCTTATGGGAAAATACCGCAGCAACATATACCTTTATAAGAAAGCCTTTGCCAAGGCAGGCGTTCCCATTGACGCAAGTGAGGACGGAGCTTATACCGATTATTACGAGGTAAAGCTTATATTGTCACTGCTGAGGGTTATTGACAATCCTTATTATAACCTTGAGCTTATGTCGCTTCTTACCCTGCCGCCGTACAATATGACCCCCGACGAAATAGCGGAAGCCAGACTCTGCACAGACGGGAAGGCATTGTATGCAGGTGTGCGCAGGTATGCGGAAAAGAACGAAAAGGCAAGACGCTTCTGTGAGGAGCTGTCGGCACTGCGTGAATTTGCGGCGGAGCATTCCGTGGAACAGCTTATCCGCTATATCTATGACGAAAGCGATGTGGTTACCGCAATTCTTGCTACCGTTGACGGAGACAAGAGAGATTCCAACCTGAAGCTGCTCATAAGCTATGCAAGACGTTTTTCTGAAAACGGAATACGTGGTCTTTATGATTTTCTCCGTTATATGGAAACGGTCAGCAGAGGCGATATAAAGGTTGCGCAGGCGAAAAGTACCGAAAATGCAGGCGCTTCCGTAAAGGTTATGACAATTCACGGCTCAAAGGGTCTGGAATTTCCCATAGTGTTTGTTGCAAACCTTTCCTCTGACCACAGAAGCCGCAGTTCGGGAAAAATCAACACCGATATTGATTACGGCGTAGGCATGAGGGTTGTAAGACACGGACAGCACCTTATTCTTGATTCCTTTATGTTCAATCTCATTGAAAGAACGGGAATAATGCAGGAGCTGAGTGAGGAAATGAGACTGCTGTACGTTGCCGCAACAAGAGCAAAGGAAAAGCTTATCTTCACTTCGCCCTTATCCGAAAGGGATAATTACCACAAGGTGCACCTGAAATGGGTGGAGGAGAGCAGGGCGGCTGCAAAGGGTATGATAGATGTCAGGGATATATACACGTACAAGCCAGAAAAGCGTGAAAAAACTGAAGAGGAAAAGGAAAAAGCGGCAGTTATTGCCCCGTTCGGCAGCTATTGCCACAAAGAGGCGACCCTTATTCCAGCCAAGGTTACCGCAACTCAGGCAGGCGTAAGGAGCGTTGATGATTTTGCCGATACCGTAAGCGGAGTAGACCGTTTCCTTAAAACCCCTACCTTTATAAAAGGAGAAAATAAGCGGAAGCTCAGCGGTAAGAAGAAAGGCGACGCTTATCATAAGGCAATGGAGCTGCTTGATTTTTCGGGAAAGGCGACCCAGCTTGACGACCTGTACCGCAGAGGAAAGCTCACCGACAGGGAATATGAGTGCATTGACACCGAGGAGGTAAAAGCATTTCTTGAGAGCGAGTTGTGCGGAAGAATTGTCATAAGCGGCAATGTACACAAGGAGTTTCCCATATTCTGCGAATACACTCCCGAAAATCTTGCCGATGACGAGGAAAAACCCTTTGTTCAGGGTATAGCCGACCTTTATTTTGTGGAGGACGGGGAGATTGTACTTGTGGATTACAAAACCAATGCCAATACCGACCCCGACATTCTTCGGGCAGAATATGAGGGACAGCTCAAAATCTACGCTGAGGCACTGGAGAAGATGACCTGTATGAGGGTAAAGGAGTGCTATCTCTGGGCTTTCACGGCCAAAACAGCGATTAAGGTTGAAATATGACGTAAATTGTTGATAATTGCCAAAAAAAATTTACTTTTTTGTAAAAAAAGGTATTGCAATTTTCAGGGTTTTATGGTATTATGTAAACGATATATTATGCACAGGGCATGGTATTGATAATTTTTTATGGAGGATTTTGAAAAATGAAAATGACAAAAGTTTTAGCAGTTATCGCTTCTGCTGCTGTTGCAGCTACAGCTATGGCTACAGCTGCTTCCGCAGCTTCCTACAAGGGCAACATCTCTTTCCAGACAGCATCCTACTCCTTCCGTAACGGTTGGTCCGAGGCTAGCTACGGTGAAGCAACAGATTACTACAACAGCTACATTGTATGGGGTAATACTGACACAGACCCCGAAACATACCCCCAGTACGAAGACAACTATGATTACGATATCGCTGGTTATGTTCTTCCCGCTACATACACAGACGCTGCAATCACAGGCGACGGCACATACACAATTTCCGCTGAAGTTGACTGGTCCGTAACAGGTGACAGTGCATTCAACCTCATCCAGATTTCCACAGACTTACCTGTTGACGGCAGCGTAACAGTTACAAACGCTAAGGTTATCGTTGACGGTGTTGAACAGGTTTCTATCGACAACCCTGTTTGGGAAGGTACTGAATACATGACAGTTAACCTCTGCAACATCTGGAATTCTGACACAGCTGCTTACACAGGTGCATTCCCCACAGAATCCCTCAAGATTGAATTCACAGTTTCCGGTCTCGGCGGCGCTGCTGCTGATGATGCTGTAGCAACAGACGACGCTGCAACAGCAGGCGACGTTGAAGCTTCCACAGATTCTTCCAAGGGTTCTCCTGACACAGGTATCGAAGACGTAGCAGTTATCGGCGGTCTTGCAGTTCTCGCAGGCGCAGCTATCGCTTTCACAAGAAAGAGAAAGTAATTAACGCTTAAATCTTAATAAACAGCATCCCGATGTGAAAGCATCGGGATGTTTTTATATGCACAGATAATGACATGGATGCAGGGAAATTGTTTTTGATGGTTTTGGTATTATCAAAAAAATATATTTCACCAAAACTGATAATGCCAGTTTGTTATTTTCTGCCACGGGAGTGCAGCAAGATTGAAGCTGATAATTACTTTATTACTTAAAAGTTGTGCAAAATCTTATAATATATGGCACAATTTTGTGCAAAATGTGAATTGCACATTTTTCTTATATAATGTATAATACTTTTATACGATTGTGGTGTAAACGTAGCCACAACGCAATTCAAACCAATTATGGAGGATACTCAAATGAAATTAAGAAAGATTTTTGCAGCAGTTATGGCTTCTGCAGTTGCAGTTTCCGCTATGGCAGTTACAGCTTCCGCTGTTGACGCTCAGGGTACAGACGGTGAAGCTCTTATCGCTTTCGCAGGCGGCGACTGGACAGCTCAGTACTGGGCAGACGGCGGCGAATGGGCTTCTGTTGAAGAAACAGTAATCATCACAGGCGACGGCTCTTACTCTGTAACAGTTACAGCTAACTCTACAGGTGTAGATGAAGATACAGGTGATGAATATGTTGCTGAAGGTACAACTGATATCGCTTTCGCAGCTCTTCAGGTTGTAAACGGCGAAACATTATTCCCCGGTATGGTAATCACAATTGACAGCATCGAACTCGATGGTACAGCTGTTGCTTTAAACGGCACACCTTACACATCTTCCGATGACGGTGTTACAACACGTGTTAACCTCTACAACGAATGGGTTTCCGCACTTCCCGATGATGCAAGAACAGTTGACGGTTTAGCAGCTGACGCTACACCTACAGCAATGGCAAACGCTTGCGGTGCTTGGTCCACAATGACAGTAAACTTCACAGTAACAGGCGCTGGCTCTGCAGCTGCTGAAGATGCAACAACAGAAGAAGTTGTAGCTGATGATACAGCTGCTGCCGGTGATGTTGAAGCTTCCACAGATTCTTCCAAGGGCTCTCCTGACACAGGCGTTGAAGACGTAGCAGTTGTTGCTGGTCTTGCAATCGTTGCTGCAGGCGCAGTTCTCGTTTCCAAGAAGAGAAAGTAATTCAGGATTAACTGAAAATCATAAAGCCTCCGCTTGTCGGAGGCTTTTTATGTAGGAGGCTGATTATGGCAAAGGTACTTGTTTTTGATTTCGGTGCATCATCCGCACGTGCAATTATAGTTGAAACGGACGGCGACAGCCTTAAGACCGAAGAAATTCACCGTTTTCCCAACAACCCCATAACCGTCGGTGATACTCTTTACTGGGATATTGATACGCTTCTGACCGAGGTTAAGTCTGCTGTTCAGAAAGCTGACAGCTACGGTTTTGAAGCGGTTTCGGTTGATACGTGGGGAGTAGATTTCGCAATCCTCGACGAGGACGGGAATTACATCGAACGCCCCGTTCACTACCGTGATAGGCGCACAGCTGCGGTAATTGACGAGGTAAACGCTCTTTTCGGCGGTGCAGATAAGCTTTATGAAAAGACAGGCATTCAGCCTCAGTGGTTCAACACTATCTATCAGCTGTACGCTCTGAAAAAGACAAGACCTGAAAGCCTGAGAAAGGGTGCAAGGCTGCTGATGATGCCCGACCTGATTGCTCATTACCTTACGGGAGCGTTCCGAAACGAGTATGCGGAGGCTACAACAAGCGGTATGCTTGACCCGAAAACAAAGGAATGGAGCAGGGAAATACTGGATACTCTTGGAATTGACATCGATATTTTCTGCCCTATGATTAATTCGGGTGAAATTTACGGCTTTTTAAAGTCGGATTTCACACGCAGAAGAATGAACATTCCCGTGGTTGCCGTGCCCAGCCATGATACAGCGGCGGCAGTTGCGGCGGTTCCTGCGGAGGAGGACGAGTTCCTTTTCATAAGCACGGGAACATGGGCGCTGTTCGGTACGGAGCTTACATCTCCTGTTATAAACGAGGAAGCTTATAAGGCAGGCCTTACCAACGAGGGCGGTCACAGCGGTACAGTGACATTCCTGAAAAATATTATGGGAATGTGGCTGTTTCAGGAGATTAAGCGTGACCTTGAAGCAAAAGGAACGCCTATGAGCTACAACGAAATGGAGCAGCTGGCGGAAAATGCGCCCGAATCCGTTTCATTCATAAATCCCAACGACGAAAGCTTTGCACAACCGAATGAAATGATTGCAAAAATACGCTCAGCCGTGGAAAATTCGGGGCAGCCGCCCCTTTCCGACACAGCTTCGGTTATCCGCTGTGTTTATGACAGCCTTGCGGCGGAATTTGCACGCACGGCGGCGGATATTGAGCGCATCACAGGCAGAAGCTACGGAAAAATCTATATGTTCGGCGGCGGCACAAAGGACAGCCTTATATGCCGTCTTACGGCAAAGGCTTCGGGTAAGACGGTTATTGCAGGACCTACCGAAGCAACCTCTGTCGGCAATGCACTCTGTGCGTTTGTTGGTTCGGGTGTTATTTCTTCCGTGAAAGAGGCAAGGCAGATTGTAATAAGGGCAGGGCTTACGAAAGAATACTAACGAAAAATCCTGAGAAGCGTTGAGCTTCTCAGGATTTTTTGTTGTTTCATTGATAAATTTGGATTTGCACTGTGAATATGTCAATTTTCTTTTGACATAGGTTTATATTTCAGGCAAATTAAGATAGCCACAAGTGGAAACACACCTAGGTTTAGAATATCCTGTGTTAAATAAATAAAATCTAATATAATTCCTTCTTGAATATTCTCGCAAAAATGACCTGGTATTCTAACAAATATATCCCATATAGCATGAAATATCATACACAATATGACACTGTTTGAATGCAAGTAAATCGCTGCCAAAAACACTCCGAAGGCACTGGAATACAGAGATTGCCATAAGCAAGCAACAATGTCTCCATTGAAAAGAACATTTAAAATATGTAATGTTCCAAAAAGTATACCTGAAATAAACACTATAAATATTCTTCCATGAATAGTATATTTCCATTTTGAAAGCATACCACTCATTACAAGCCCCTTTGAAGCAATTTCTTCAAAAAATCCTGTTGCCAATTGCTGAACACAAGATAAAACAAACGCTGATATATAAGCTATGGTTAAGTTTTCTGAAATCGGCAAATACAAAAACTGTAATCCTAGATACATAAAGAAAGGAATTGAGAATAACCATGTGCTTTTAGGAATTTTAATTGCGAACTGCTCGCGAAACTTATCTTGATGAATTTTTTTCATCAAGATAAGCGCAAATATACCGAACATTATTCTGATAAAAGAATCTGTTACTACACCACACTCGGATATACCTGTATTTATAAGAAAATACTCCAATAGTACAAAGAATACGAATAATCCTTGTCCATATAATATTCCATATAGAATAGGACATTTATCATAAAATTTTTTAATCATTTCTGCGCCTCTGAATTTTTATTTATCGTTGAGTTAATTATAACAAAGTATCCATATAAAGTCAATGATACTAGCAAAACCTGCCACCCGCAGTGCGGCTTCTGAGAATTCTCCACACCGCAGAAACCAAAAGAAGCTACACCTTACGGTGTAGCTTCTTTTGGTGCCGGCGGCGGGGGTCGAACCCGCACGGTATTGCTACCAACGGATTTTGAGTCCGTCACGTCTGCCAATTCCATCACGCCGGCGTTATTGGTGGAGAAATTGCGTATATAAGTATAGCATAAACTGAGAAAAACGTCAAGCAAAATCGACTTTTTTTAAAAAAATCTTAAAAATTACCTTGACAATTTGGTAAAAATGTATTAAAATTATACTTGTGAATATGTTGTATGGTTTTGAACCATTTATATACAGCTATTTTTCATTTTTTACCACCCGGTTTTATATATACTCTCCCCACAGCATTTTTATATTTATTTGAGGCAATTTATTATAGATTTTATTGATTTTAATCACGAATTTGATGAAATTTAAATGTTTCAACTGAATATTCTCAAGTCGGAGCGATAACCGCAGCAAGTGTTACCGCCTCTTTTCTGTGTTTTTCTCGGAGAAGCTATATCTTATCGGGAATTTTATAGAAGGAGGAAACGGACATGGATCTGGTACTTGCAATTGCGCTTATTGTTGCGGCTTTACTTATCGGTGCGGCAGTTTCGGGCTTTATCTTCTACCGTATGGGTATTGAACACAGAAAAAGAGACGCCGAAGCTCAGATTGAATCCGCCGAAAAGGAAGCACAGCGCATAGTGTCCGAAGCACGCGAAAAAGCGGCTACTGAAAAGAAAACAAAACTGGTTGAAGCCAAAGATGAAATCTACCGTATGAGAGGTCAGGCAGAAAAGGAAATCCAGAAGCTCAAGAACGAAACAGAAAAAGAGCTTAAGGAAAGACGCTCTGAACTGACACGCTCAGAACGCAGACTTCAGCAGAAGGAGGAGAATCTCGACAAGAAGAACGATAAAATCGAAAAGCTTGAAGAGTCCCTCGCAAACAAGAACAAGAAGGCTGAGGAGCAGCTCGCCGAAGCCGAATCAATCAAGAAGAGCCAGCTTGATATTTTAGAAAGAATTTCAGGCTTTACCACCGAACAGGCAAAGGAACACCTGCTCCAGATGCTCGACAGCGAGCTTGACCACGAAAAGGCAATGCGTATTGTTGCTTTTGAACAGCGTATCAAGGACGAATGTGAAGATAAGGCAAGAAGCCATATCTCCCTTGCTATCGCAAGACTTTCTGCGGAAACCGTATCTGAAATGACCGTTTCGGTTGTTCCGCTTCCCAATGATGAAATGAAGGGCCGTATTATCGGCCGTGAGGGTCGAAATATCCGTACCCTTGAACAGCTTACAGGCGTTGACCTCATTATTGACGATACTCCCGAAGCTATCACCCTCTCCAGCCACGACAAGGTTCGCCGTGAAATCGCAAGAATTGCTCTTGAGAGACTTATTCAGGACGGCAGAATCCATCCTACACGTATTGAAGAAATGGTTGACCGTGCAAGACGTGAGGTTGAACAGAAGATTCGTCAGGAAGGCGAACGTGCTATCCTTGAAACCAACGTAAACGGCTTACATCCCGAGCTTGTCAAGCTCCTCGGCCGTCTCTACTACCGTACATCCTACAGCCAGAATGTGCTTGCGCACTCTATCGAGGTTGCTCACCTTGCAGGTATGCTTGCCGACGAGCTGGGTGTTGACGCAAATCTCGCACGCCGTGCAGGTCTCTTACACGATATCGGTAAGGCTCTCAGCATGGAAATCGAAGGCTCTCACGTTCAGATTGGTGTTGATGTCTGCCGCAAGTACAAGGAAAGCGCAGATGTTATCCACGCTATCGAGGCTCACCACGGTGACGTTGAGGCAAGAACAGTTGTTGCTTGTCTTGTTCAGGCTGCCGACGCTATCAGTGCGGCTCGCCCTGCGGCAAGAAGCGAAAACTATGAAAACTACATCAAGCGTTTACAGAAGCTTGAAGAAATCTGCTCCTCCTTCGGCGGCGTAGACAAGTCCTATGCTATTCAGGCAGGCCGTGAAATCAGAATCATGATCAAGCCTGACGCTGTAAATGACGACAAGATGATTGTTCTCGCAAGAGAAATCGCTCAGAAGATTGAAAAGGAAATGGAATATCCCGGACAGATCAAGATTAATCTTATCCGTGAAAGCCGTGCAGTCGACTACGCCAAGTAAGCGGCGAAGCAACGCGGTAGGTTCCGCCTTTTGCAATGCGGAATATACTTAGTAAAAAGATTAACGGCGGAGTTGCATCAGATGCGATTCCGCCGTTTTATCGTGCTTGAAAACGTGACAAGCATAAGGGCGGAGTTCATACAGAAGGTATGTATTTATCGGTGGAAACCTTTCTGTAGAAAGGTTATCCCCCGTACC